>WHTA01000020.1 GCA_009379825.1 Streptosporangiales bacterium | reverse complement strand
CTACCTCCGGGTCGCTCGTCGAGCTCCTTCGCTGCGGTACTCATGTGCGACCGCCTCCTCCCGGCCCTCCGGCAGGTGCCGCGACGGTGTGGTGGGTGGTGCGGTGGGCTCCGCGGCCCCTACCTCCGGGCCGCTCGTCGAGCTCCTTCGCTGCGGTACTCATGTGCGACCGCCTCCTCCCGGCGCGGTCGCAACTCCCGCGCGTACGGTGAACTCCGGCGCTGGAGTGCTCAGCGGGACCACCGCAGTCATCGGTGGATTCCGCATTCGGTCTTGACCATACCGGCCCAACGCCCGGCGCGCGCGTCTTCGCCCGGTTGCAGCTTGCGGGTGCAGGGTCCGCAACCGACCGAGCAGTAGCCGTCCGCGAGCAGCGGGTTGACGAGCACCTGGTGCTCGTCGACGTACTCCTGCACCTGCTCGTCGCTCCAGGCGGCGATCGGGTTGACCTTGACCCTGCCGCGGCGCTCGTCGAACTCGACGACGGGCGTGTCCGCGCGGTTCGGTGAGTCGGCGCGACGCAGCCCGGTGACCCAGGCGGAGTAGTCGTGCAGTGCCTGGTCGAGCGGGGCGACCTTGCGCAGGGCGCAGCACCTGTCTGGATCGCGGGCGAACAGGCCGCGACCGTACGTCGCGTCCTGCTCCTCGACCGACTGCTCGGGGTGCAGCGAGCGCACCCGCACCGGGTAGCTCGCGTCGATCGCGTCCTTCGTCGCGATGGTCTCGACGAAGTGGTAGCCGGTGTCGAGGAACAGCACGTCGGTGCCGGGCGCGATCTTCGCGACCAGGTCGATCACCACGGCGTCGGCCATCGACGACGTGGCGGCCAGCCGGTCGCCGAACGCGGCCGCCGCCCACCGGACGATCTCCGTCGCCGGCTTGTCGGCCAGCTCGGCGGCGGCGCGGTGCGCGAGGTACCGCAGCCAGGCGGTGTCCGTGGTGTGTTCCGGGATTCGTTCGAGTAGCGGGGTGCTCATCCGCGGTCCCCCGTGGTCACGACAGCTCCTCGTCGGTGGCTCGTACGGTCCAGTCCGCGAACCGCTCACCGTCGGTCTTCGCGGCCAGGTAGCGGCGCACCACCCGCTCGACGTAGTCGGGCAGCTCGTCGGCCGCCACCTTCAGCGCGCGGACCTTGCGGCCGAAGCCGGACTTGTCGCCGAGCGAACCACCGAGATGCACCTGGTAGCCGGGCACCTGGTTGCCGGCGGAGTCGGTGATGATCTGGCCCTTCAACCCGATGTCCGCGACCTGGATCCGTGCGCAGGAGTTCGGGCAGCCGTTCACGTTGACGGTGATCGGTTCTTTGACCTCGGGCAGCCGCCGCTCCAGCTCCTCGATGAGCGCGGCGGCGGTGTCCTTGGTCTCGGTGATGGCCAGCTTGCAGTAGGTGATGCCGGTGCACGCCATGGTGTTGCGCCTGAAGCCACTCGGCCGCGCGTGCAGGCCGACCTCGTCGAGCGCGGTGATCAGCGGCTCGACCTGGTCCTCAGCCACGTCCAGCACGACCAGCTTCTGGTACGGGGTCAGCCTGATGCGCGTCGAGCCGTGCGCCTCGACGACGTCGGCCAGCTGGTTCAGCAGCGAGCCCGACACGTGCCCGACGGTGGGCGCGACGCCGACGTAGTAGTTGCCGTCGTGCTGCTCGTACACGCCGACGTGGTCGCGCGGCTGGGTGCTCGCCGGCGCAGGTCCGTCGACCAGTTTCCGTTGCAGGTACTCGGTTTCCAGCACCCGTCGGAACTCGTCGACGCCCCAGTCGGCGACCAGGAACTTCAGCCTCGCCCTCGTGCGCAGCCTGCGGTAGCCGTAGTCGCGGAATACCCTCGTGACGCCGGCCCACACGTCCGGCACGTCCTCCAGCGGCACCCAGGCGCCCAGCCGCTGCGCGAGATGCGGGTTGGTGGACAGGCCGCCGCCGACCCACAGGTCGAAGCCTGGCCCGTGCTCGGGGTGCGTCGCGCCGATGAACGCAACGTCGTTGATCTCGTGCGCGACGTCCTGCTCGGGCAGCCCGGAGATCGCCGTCTTGTACTTGCGCGGCAGGTTGGAGAACTCCTTGTCGCCGAGGTACCGGCTGGCGATCTCCTTGACGGCCGGGGTGCCGTCGATGATCTCGTCCGCGGCGATGCCGGCGACCGGGCTGCCGAGGATGACGCGCGGGCAGTCACCGCACGCCTCCTGGGTGTAGAGCCCGACCTCCTCCAGCCGGCGCCAGATCTCCGGCACGTCCTCGACGCGTATCCAGTGCAGCTGGATGTTCTGCCGGTCGGTGATGTCGGCGGAGTCGCGGCCGTACGTGGTGGACAGCTCGGCGACCGTACGGAGCTGCTGCAGGTCGAGCTGGCCGCCGTCGACGCGGACGCGCAGCATGAAGTACTCGTCCTCCAGCTCCTCCGGCTCGAGGGTGGCGGTGCGGCCGCCGTCGATGCCGGGTTTGCGCTGGGTGTACAGCCCCCACCAGCGGAACCGGCCGCGCAGGTCCTGCGGGTCGATGCCGGCGAAGCCGGTGTACTGGTAGATGCTCTCGATCCGCGCACGCACGTTCAGCGGGTCGTCGTCCTTCTTCATCCGCTCATTGGGGTTGAGCGGCTCCAGCTGGGCGAGCGCCCACTGGCCCTGGCCGGTGTGCCGGCCAGGACGGGACCGCTTCTTCGGCGGCCGTGAACTCTCCGTGGACTGCGGTGAGATGTCGGTCTGCAGCGCCATGGGCGCTCCCGTTCGCTACGTGACCCTGCGTGCAGGCGCGCGCCGGTCAAGGGGGACAGGGGTCGCTGGAAAACGTCAGCGACGCAGACAGACCGCGCTGGACACGTGGTGGTGATCCACGTGCAGCCGTGCGACGAGCAACTGGCCCGGCGCGTTCGCGAGTGCGGTCATGCCATACAGCGTGCCAAAGAAAAGGGCGAACCGGCGAGCAATCGCCCGAACTATGAGACACAGGGTGACGATGGGCGCCCGGGACCTCAGGCGGGCTGGGCGCGGAGGAAGCGTCCGAAGTGGGGGACGGTGAACGCCACCAGGCCGCGTTCGGCCGCATACACCAGGCCCTTCTTGATCAGCGCGTCGCGTGCCGGGGAGAGCGAAGCGGGCTTGCGGCCGAGCTGCTTGGCCACCTCGCCGGTCGGCACCGGGTCGTCGCCGAGCCCGGCCATCGCCTGCATGTACTCCCGCTCCGCCGGCGTCGCCCGCTCGTACCTGCTGCCGAAGAACCCCACCGCGAGCTCGGCGTCCGCCTGCGGCGCGGCCATCGCCACGTCCTCGGGAGTGATCGGGTCGGTGGCGGCGTAGTCCCAGGTCGCCTTGCCGTACGCCTGCACGAAGTACGGGTAGCCGCCGCTCTTCTCGTACAGCGCGTCCAGCGCCTCGGGTGTGAACGTGACCTCCTCCTTCGCCGCCGGCAGGCACAGCGCCGCGTCCGCGGCATCGCGGTCCAGCCGGTCGATACGCGAGTACGCGAACAGCCGCTCGGAGTAGCTCTTGCTCGTCGACAGCACGGCCGGCAGGTGGGGCAGGCCGGCGCCGACCACGATCAGCGGCCCGTCCTGCTGGCTCAGCTCGTGACAGGCCCCGCAGACCGCCGACACGTCCGCGGGCGTCAGGTCCTGCATCTCGTCGACGAACAGCGCGATGCCGACGCCGAGGTCGGTGGCGATCGACGCCGCGTCGAGGAACAGCTCGGTGAGGTCGATCTCGATGTCGCCGGAGTCCGCGCGGCCCTTCGTCGCGGGCGCCTCGATGCCCGGTTGCCAGCGGTCGCGCGGACCGCTGGACGCCTTCAGCGCGAACGCCTTCAGCACGCCGAGGAACGCGTCCACCCGGTCCGGGTCGCGGTGCCTGGGGGCGATCTCCCTGATCGCCATGTGCATCGCGGCGGCCAGCGGCCGGCGGATCGACTGGTCCGGCCTGGCCTCCAGCTTCCCGGTACCCCACAGCCGGCCGATCGCCTGCGAGCGCAGCGCGTTGAGCAGCACCGTCTTGCCGACGCCGCGCAGCCCGGTGAGCAGCAGGCTGCGCTCCGGTCGGCTCCTCGCCACCCGCTCGAGCACGACGTCGAACGTCTGCGTCTCGCGGTCGCGGCCGGCCAGCTCGGGCGGCCGCTGGCCGGCGCCTGGCGCGTACGGGTTACGTACCGGGTCCATCTCTGGGACGCTATACCGTTCTCTAGCGCGGGCCGTAGATTTCGTTAGAGGCCGCTAGCGCGTGTCGCCTCACGCGGCGAGCTGGCGGAGTCGTGCGACGACCGCTTCCGCCTGGTACTCCTCGGCCGGCAGTCGGTGCGGGCCGGTGCCGATCGCAGCTGCCAGGGCGCGCAGGTCGGTGCCGGAGAGCAGCCCACGACCCGCAGGTTCGAGCGGGATGGTCACCTTGCCGGAGTCGTCGCGCGCGTGCAGGTGCAGGCCGCGAGCGAACACACGATGCCGCTCGAACCAGACGTCGGCGATCGCCAGGTCGACGGCGCTGCGCCGCCAGATGCCCCTGCGGCGCAGTGTGGTGCCGGCGAGCTCGGCGCGGGTTGCCAGCTGTTCGGCCAGCGCGAGCGGCAGGCAGGCCATCGCGGCCGCGGCGAGCCAGCCGGCCGCGATGGCGGCGTCCGTGCGGCTGTTGTGGATCAGCAGTGCCGTCCCGAGGGCCAGTAGCACTGTGGTGACGAGCTGCGCGGCGATCGGTGACCTGCCAGGTCGGATGGAGAGCTCGTGCAGCGAGGTGGGTGCTCGGTGGGTGCTGGCTGTCGTCGTCATGGTGCGGCTTTGGACTGCGGCCGCCGCCTGCTGGTTCCCGGCCGGTGTCTGGCGCCGGTTGTCTAGGTGACGGACGCGACGACGCGTAGGCCCATGAGGAGCACGCTGATGCCCAAGAGGACGCCGATGGTGACCGCGAGGACGACCTGTTGCCTGCGCAGCTTGCGCGCGACGCTGCTGCGTAGGGCCTCGTTGACGGCCAGGTCACGCAGCCCGTTGCCCACTGCCCACGCCTGCCGCGCAGCGGGATTGCTGTACGCGGCAGCATGGCTGGCGTCCGCGAGTGCGATCAGGTCAGGCGCCGGCAGTACGCCGCCGGCCCGGACGAGCGGCAGCCGCGCCGAGCGGCGCGCCGACGGGTCGGTGGCAATGAGGATGTGCTGCCTGATGGCCAGGCGTGCCGTCGTGAGGTCCACGCGGCGACGCTGGAACAGGCTCGTGGTCACCAGCGTCGTGCCGGTCAGCCACGCTCGCGGCCGCGGCCACCAGAGGAGCAGCGCGCCCATGCCCAGGCAGAGCACGCCCATCGACGCGACCACCACTTCGAGCGCGATGGTCACCGAGTCGGCGGCAACCGACCCGTCGTCGAGGAACACGCCGATCAGGACGTTCAGCCCGGTGGTGAGCGGTACCAGGGCGAGGGGTCGCCCGAAGCTGCGTTCGCGGATGTAGTTGGGCAGCTCCCGGCCGGGCTGTTCGGCCGCCGGGGCGTACGGGTTACGTGCCGGGTTCATCTCTGCGACGCTATACCGTTCTCTAGTGCGGGCCGTAGATTTCGTTAGACGCCGCTAGCGGCGAGTTGGCGGAGCTGAGCGGCGACGGCCCACGCCTGGGTGTGGGCGGGGTCCGGCCGCGGTCCGCACTGGATCGCGTTCGCCAGCGCAGTCAGCTCGCCGGCAGGTAGCCGTGCGCCGTGGACGTCCAGTACGACGGTTATGGTCACGCCGGTGCCGACGTCGCGGCAGGACAGCAAGAGTGGCAGGCTGCCGACGAGCTTCCAAGCGAGCCGAGCCGACAACCCGCCCCAGCGATCGGCAGTGCGCGACTCTCCAGCCAGACGTGTGCGGTTGCCAGGTCCACTCGCTTGGTGGCGAAGACCTCGCGGTCGAACAGCGCGGTGCCCGCGAGCCACGTCGCGGCACGGCCAAGCCGGATGAACAGCACCACGAACCACACGGTGCCCGCGAGGAACGGTGTCGGTGCCAGCAGTGCGACCGCCACGCTGCCCTCTGTGATGCCGATCGTGGCGGCCAGGATTGCGAGGGTCAGCAACACTACGAGCACGACGGTGTACGCGATGGCGAGTCCACGCGTCTGCCGGTTGTCGGCGTTCGTCGACAACGGCAGGTAGTGCAGGGCGTGGTGTGTGTTGCTCACGCGATGACATTAGCGGGCCCGGACGAGAAACGACCCCCGAGCGCTTCCTGTACTGCGGGCAGCACAGGCCGGCTGGACTAACGCCGGTGCTCGAGGGCCGGGCGGTTGCCTGGTATTCGCCGTCGCCACCAAGACGACTGGCTAGGCAGGTCTGAAGGTGCGGCGACTAGCGGACAGCCACCTCACGAGTCCGATAGCTACACATCTACTGGACCACCTCCTCTCCCGTGTTCCTCCACCCTATGCGGGGGATCGCCGATGGCAAATCCCTTTTCCTGGCGTGGTATGGGGACGGTCAGGCGACCTCGGGTGGCTGGCCGGTCTCACTGGCCATCGGCTTGCCGGCCAGCGCCCACGCGGTCATCCCGCCGGTGACGTTGACCGCCGGGTAGCCGGCCTGGCCGAGCGCGGCGGCGGCCTGGGCGGACCTGCCGCCGGAGCGGCAGACGATGTACAGCTGCTCGCCGCCCGCCGTCGCCGGCACCTCGCCGAGTCGGCCGGCGAGCTCGCCGAGCGGCACGTGGACGGCGTTCGGTGCGTGCCCGGCGACCCACTCGTCCGGTTCGCGGACGTCGAGGAGCACGGCGTCGTCGGGCAGCTTCGCGGCCTCGATCTCGGGAACGTTGGGCGAGCCGGACATGGTGGATGGTCCCTTCGCTGAGCCTGCAGCCAGGTTGTCAGAATCCGGCCGCAGGACGTCGGCCAGGGTGGGCTACTTCAGCAGTCGGGACAGCCGGCGGTCGGCGAGCACCTTGCCGCCGGTCTGGCACGTCGGGCAGTACTGCAGCGAGCGGTCCGCGAACGATACCTCGCGTACGGTGTCGCCGCACACCGGGCAGTTCTCCCCGGCGCGGCCGTGCACCGCCATGTTCGTCTTCTTGTCGCGCTTCAGGTCGCCCGCCGCGAGCCCGCCGGACCGTTCCACCGCCTCCGTCAGCACACGCACGGTGACGTCGTGCAGCAGCTCGATGTCGTCGTCGGTCAGGTCGGCAGCTACCCGGTACGGCGACATCTTCGCCGCGTGCAGGATCTCGTCGCTGTAGGCGTTCCCGATACCGGCGATCACCGCCTGGTCGCGCAGCAGTCCCTTGATCTGGGTGCGCTTGCCGGCGATCAACGTGCGCAGCGCGGCCACCGTGAACTCCGGGACCAGCGGGTCGATGCCGAGCCTGGCGACGCCCTGCACCTCCGCCGGGTCGCGCACCAGGTACGCGGCGACCTTGCGCTGAGTACCCGCCTCGGTGATGTCGAAGCCGGCGCCGTCGGCGAACCGCAGCCGCAGCGAGAGCGGGCCCTTGCCGCGCCGCGGCGAGCTCTTCGGCAGCTCGTCGTGCCAACGTAGCCAGCCGGCCCTGGCGAGGTGCACGACCAGGTGCAGCGGGTCGCCTTGGCCGCCGAAGTCGAGGTCGAGGAACTTGCCCCAGCGCGTGGTACCCGTCAGCGCCCGGCCGGTGAGCGCGGTGATCTGCGGGTCGTACGTCTTGAGCACGCTGAACGCGTACACGTCGACGTTGTCGACCACGGCACCTGTCGCCTGGCCGGCGACGAAGGTGGCCAGCGACTCGACCTCGGGAAGCTCGGGCACAACCCAAGTGTGCCCGAGTTCCGCGTTATCCGCAGAGCCCTTGGACGAGCGGGAACGGGTTGACCGGGTTGCCCCCGCCAGGCCAGTGCTCGAAGTGCAGGTGTGGCACGGTGCCCTGCGCGTTGCCGCTCATCCCGACCCGGCCGACCTGCTGCCCGGCGACCACCCGCTCACCCGTGCTGACCACGTTCGAGTCGTGGTGCGCGTAGTAGTACGAGTCGCCGCTCTCGCCCTTCAGGATCACGATGGTGCCACCCAGGCCGTCGTAGCCGGCCTCGCTGATGGTGCCGTTCTCGAGGGCGTACGTGGGGGTACCCGTCGGGGCGAGCATGTCGGTGCCTTCGTGCGCCCGACCGCCGCTGCGCGCCGATCCCCAGGTGTCGGAGATCTGCACCGGCTCGCCGACAGGGCAGGCGCCCTCGCCCGACATCTTTGCCCGGTCCGCCTGGCCGTTCTTGCGGGCGGCCAGGGCCTTCGCGGCCTCGAGCAGCTTGGCGTTGAGCTTCTTGCGCTTCTTGGCCAGGCCGGCCTTCTCCGCGGCGGCGTCCTTCTTCGCCTTGTTCAGCGAACGTTGCTGTTTGCCGAGTTTCTTGGCCTGGGTGGTGGCGTCCTTGATCGCGATGTTGTCGCTCTTGCTGAGCAGCGAGAGCGTGGTCATCCGCTGCGCGACCACGCCTGGGTCGTCGTTGGACGCCAGCGCCACCATCGGGTCGTTCGCCGGGCCCGAGGTGTACGCGAGCCTGGCGGTCTGGGCGACCCGGTCGCGGCTGGCAGTCAGGCGCTGCTTGGTCTCGCGGACCTGGCGGCCGACCTTCGCCTGCCGGTGGCTGAGCGCGTCGAGGCGGTCCTCGCTCTTCTCGTGCTCCTCGGCGAGACGCTTGAGCTGGGCACGGATCGACGCGGGGTCGGCGTCATCCTTTGCCGCCTTCTTCTCGGCCTCCGCCCGCTGGGCGGTCTTCGAGTTGGCGGACACGGCGCTCCCGTTCGCGGTCGTCGCGGCCTGTGCGGTGCCGCCGGAGAGCAGCAACGCGGCGATGGCCACGAGAACGGCGAACAGGGTTTCGGGGCGTTCGGGGCGTTTCATGGGACGCGTTTTACTGTAGACGATGGTTACGGGAAGGTCACGCCAGCCCCTCGGGTAGCCGACTTCTGTGTGACCAGGCCCGCGGCACGTGTCTGGCTGGTTTCGGAGCGTGGCCGTAGTTGCCGTGCCGGCCCTGTGCCACCGACCAATGTTTTACCTTGGCTAGGTCGCGGGGGTCACCCGCCGTCAGCTGAGTCATCGGTGGGAGGGGCAAGGTGGGCGTGTGTCCGCGCTGTGACGCGCAAACCGAGCCCGAGGACCGGTTCTGCCGGCAGTGCGGCGGCTACGTGTCCGCGACCCCCAGCTTCGACGACCTCGAGGCCCCGGACCCGGCCGGGGACGGCGACCCGCAGCCGCAGGACTACGGCGATCCAGTGGAGTTCGCCGGCCCGCCGGTTCCCGCCATCGACGACGGGAGCACCGACTACCCGCAGCCTACGGTGGACAGCTGGTCGGATGCGGACGCGCACTGGCAGCCGTCGTTCACCAGCGGTGACCAGTACACGATCCAGCCCACCATGGCGCAGCCACCGGGGTACCCGCCGCAGCAGTACCCGCCCCCGCCGTACGGTGTGCCGCCGCCGGGGATGACGCACTACGGGCAGCCGCCGCCCCCGCCGCAGCACGGTGGCGGGCGCCGTCGCGTCGTGTACGCAGCGCTGATCGCCCTCGCCGTGCTGCTCGCCGGCACACTCGCCGTCGGTAGTGTGCTCGCGCTCGGCGGCGGCGACGAGGACGACACGGCGGACGCGAAGGACAGCTCCCCTGTCGCCACGTCGAAGAAGCAGGGCGAAGGGTCGGCGGCACCGACCACCGGCGCCAAGACCGCCACCGAGCAGGCCGAGGCGGTCGACGCGTTGCTCAGCAAGGCGGCCGACGGCAAGCACCTGCTGACCATCGCGTACGACCAGGCGAACAACTGCGAGATCACCCCTGCGCAGGCGGAGAAGCGGTTCGAGGCGGCGGCGGACAACCGCAGGTCGATCGTGCGCAAGGCGCGGAAGCTGGACACCTCGCGGCTGGACAACGGTCCGCGGATCAAGTCGCAGATGATCGCCATGTACAGCACGTCCGCGAAGGCGGACGACGCGTTCGCCGCCTGGGCGCGTGCGGGTGCGAACAGCGGCACGTCGTGCCTGTCCGAGACCACCAAGCGGACGAAGGGCAACAGCCTCTCCATCCGCGCGGGCAAGCAGAAGCAGCAGTTCGTGCGCGTCTGGAACCCGGTCGCCAAGCAGTTCGGCCACAGCAAGCGCAGCAAGAGCGGCCTCTAGCGCCGCTACTCCTCCGGCAGGCCGTGGCCGCGGCTGCGGTACAGGTCGAGGATGCGCTCGCGTGGGATGACGCCGCATCGGGTGGCCCAGTCCTCGTACGCCGCGCTCATCCGCGCCACCCGGTCGGGGTGGTCGGTGGCCACGTCGTGCAGCTCGGTGCGGTCGGTGTGCATGTCGTAGAGCTCCCACGACTGCCCGTGCTTGCGGACGAGCTTCCAGCGGCCCTGCCGCACTCCCGCGTTGCCCTCGTGTTCGAAGAACAGCGGGCGCTCGCCCTCGACCGGTTCGCCGCGCAGCGCGGGCAGCATGCTCCTGCCCTTCGCCGCCGGCACCGGTTCGCCCGCACGGGTGGCGGGGTACTCCGCGCCGGCCGCGTCGAGCAGCGTCGGCAGCACGTCGACGAGCTGGAACGGGGTGTCGCACAGCTCGCCCGGAGTGCCAAGCTCGGCCGGCCAGTGCACGACGAACGGCGTGGCGATGCCGCCCTCGTGCACCCAGTGCTTGTACTCGCGGAACGGGGTGTTGGAGAGGTTCGCCCACGGCCGCCCGTAGCTGGCGTACGTGTGCTCGGGGCCCGGCGTCACCTCGTGCGTGTTGCCGGGTACGACGGTGCGTCCCGCCCGGGTGACCTCGTGCATCGGTACGAAGCTGGTGACGAACTCGCGCACCGACTCCGGCGGCATCTCCTCCGCACAACCGCCGTTGTCGGAGAGGAAGACGACGATGGTGTTGTCCAACCGGCCGAGCCGTTCCAGGGTGTCGAGGACGCGGCCGATGCCGGCGTCCATCCGGCTCACCTGGGCCGCGTAGACCTCCATCCGGCGCGCCTGCCACTCGGGCAGGTCGACGTCGTCCCACGCCGGCACCCGTGGGTCGCGGTCGGTCAGTGGCCACGACTCGTCGATGATGCCCTCGGCCACCAGCCGTTCGAGCCGCTTTTCCCGCAGCGCGTCCCAGCCCTCGTCGAACCGGCCCTCGTACTTCGCGATGTCCTCGTCGTGCGCGTGCAGCGGCCAGTGCGGTGCGGTGTACGCGAGGTACAGGAACAGCGGCTTGTCCGGCGTCTGCTCGTGGTGCTCCGAGACGAACCCGGCCGCGTTCGCACTGATCGCGTCGGTGTAGAAGAACTCGGGGTCGAGCGCCTCGTGCTCGATGCTCTCCTCGTCGCGGATCAGCGTGCGCGGCTGGTAGAAGCTGCCCGCGCCCTCGAGCGTGCCGTACACCCGGTCGAAGCCGCGCCTGCTCGGCCAGGCGCCGTTCGGTTTCTCCATGTCCGACGCCAGGTGCCACTTGCCGCTGAGGTACGTGCCGTAGCCCGCGCCGCCGAGCGCCTCGGCGGCGGTGACGCAGCGCTCCGACAGGTTGCCCGGGTAGCCGTCCGGGATGTCGTCGAAGTTGAGGATGCCGACGCCCACCTGGTGCGGGTGCAGCCCGGTCATCAGCGAGGCGCGGGACGGGCTGCACCGCGGCGAGTTGTAGAACTGGGTGAACCTCGTGCCTTGCCGGCCCAGCCGGTCCAGGTTCGGGGTGTCGATCTCGCCGCCGTAGCAACCGATGTCGGAGAACCCCATGTCGTCCGCGAGGGCGACGACGATGTCGGGACGCTGGTCGTCAGACATGACTGTGCACCTTAGTGTCGATCTCGTCGATGGACTTCTTGTGCGTCTCGGGCAGGAAGATCAACGAGACGATGCTGATGATCGCCATCGCCAGTACGTAGACGGCGACCGGCCACGATGCGCCGGTGTACGCGCTGACCAGTGCGGTGCAGATCGCCGGCGCCACGGCGCCGCTCGGCAGCACACCGATCTGGTAGACGGCGGACATCCCGCTGTACCGCACCCTGGTGGGGAAGATCTCGGCGAACAGCGCGCCTTCAGGGCCGTACATGCCGCACGCGGCGATGCCCCAGCCGATCACGATGGCGATCCCGATCAGCAGCGACGACTTGGTGTCGATGAGCCAGAAGATGGGGAACGCCGTGACGGCGGCGATCAGCGCGCCTCCCATGAAGACCGGCCGCCGGCCGATCCGGTCCGACAGCCGGCCGGCGGCCAGTACAACGACGAACCCGACGGCGGCAGCGATCAGCAGGCTGTCGAGTGCGATCTCCTTGCGCAGCTTCAGCACCTCGACGGTGTAGGTGACGAGGAAGGCGTTGTAGACGTTGAACGTCACGCTCTCGCTCACTCGCGCACCCATGCCGAGCAGCGTCGTACGTGGGTGCTTCCTGATCACCTCGAACAGCGGCACCTTGGCCTGCTCGTTCTGCTCCTTCAGCTGGCTGAATGCCGGCGGCTCGCTGACCTTCAGCCGGATGAACAGGCCGATGAGCACCAGCACGATGCTGATCAGGAACGGCACCCGCCAGCCGCCTTCGGCGAGCGCGTTCTCGCCGAACGCGTTGACCGCGCTGACCGACGCGGTGGCGAGCAACAGCCCGATGGGCACGCCGAGCTGCGGCCAGCTGGAGTACCAGCCGCGGCGGTCCTTCGGCGCGTGCTCGACGCAGAGCAGGATCGCGCCGCCCCACTCGCCGCCGAGGCCGATGCCCTGGAGCATCCGCAACAGCAGCAGGATGATCGGTGCGGCGACGCCGATCTGCGCGTACGTGGGCAGCAGGCCCATCGCGAACGTGGCCAGGCCCATGATCATCATCGTCACGACGAGCATCTGCTTGCGCCCGAGCCGATCACCGAGGTGGCCGAAGATGATGCCGCCGAGCGGCCGGGTGACGAAACCGGCCGCGAAGGTGCCGAACGCGAGCAGCGTGCCGTTCAGCGCGTTCGCGGTGGGGAAGAACTGGGCGTTGAAGACCAGAGCGGCCATCGTCCCGTAGAGGAAGAAGTCGTACCACTCGACGACCGTGCCGATCAGGCTGGCCGCTGCGACCTGGCGGATGGACGTGGTCGGGTCAGCTGTCGAAGAGCGCATCGCCGCGCCTCTCGTTCGTTGGCTTGCCTATTGACCCATTCAATGGGACACTACATTCACTTGACGGGACATCTTGTGTCGTGCGAGGTAGCGACGTCAACCCTGCGAGGACCGGTGGCCGGCGATGAGTGAGCTGTTGCGGCGCGCTGTGCACATCCTCGACGTGCTGCGCGTGGAGCGGGCCGGGCTGACCATCAGGGAGGTCGCGGCCGAGGTCGACCTGCCGAAGAGCACCGTGCAGCGGCTGCTGAAGGAGCTCGTCGAGACCGACATGGCCGCGCAGGACGAGGTCACCCGCAAGTACCGGCTCGGCCCGCGCACGCTCGCGCTCGGCATGGCGTACCAGCGCCGGCTCGACCTGCGCAGCGTCGCGCGACCGTACCTGACCCGGCTACGCGACGAGCTCGGCGAGACGGTCGGGCTGTCCGTCCCGCTCGGGCACGAGCTGATGCACCTCGACCAGGTGGAGTGCGCCGAGCGGCTGCGGGCCACCTTCGAGGTGGGCCGCCCGCTGCCGCTGTGGAGCGGCGCGCCCAGCCGGGTGCTGATGATGGAGATGTCCGAGGACGAGGTGCGCAGGATCGCCGCGGACCGCAGCCGGGTCGACTACCACCCGGTCAACGCGCCCACCCCCGACGAGGTGGTCGCCGGCGTGGCCGCGACCAGGGAACGCGGGTACGCGATGGCCTTCGAGGAGACCATCGCCGGGGTCAGCACGATCGCCGTCCCGCTGCGCGGCCACGCGGAGCGCGTGGTGGCGACGCTCGGCGTCACCGGGCCGAGCAGCCGGTTCGGCCGCAGCGAGATGGAGTCCGTCGCCCCGACCCTCGTCGACGCGGCCCGCGAGATCAGCGCCAAGCTCGGCGGTGTAGCCGCTAGCTGACCGCCTCCTCGGGCTCCGCCGTCGGCGGTAGGTCGCGGGGGAGGTGCACGTGGAAGGTCGCGCCGTTGCCGGGGGAGCTCTCCACGCCGGCCCAACCGCCGTGGCCGGCGACGATCGCCGAGACGATGGACAGGCCGAGGCCGGTGCCGCCTGCGGACCTGCTCCGTGAGGTGTCCACCCGGTAGAAGCGCTCGAAGACGCGCCTCGCGTCGTCCGCGGACAGGCCGGTGCCGGCGTCGGTGACGTCCAGGCGGACCCTCCCGCCGTCGTCCGGGTCGTCGCCGATCCGCACCACCACGGGTACGTCGATGGTGGTGTGGGTGAGCGCGTTGTTCACCAGGTTGGTCAGCACCTGCCGCAGCCGCGCCTCGTCGCCGACGACGATGGCGCCGTCGGGGTCCTCGACGGTCAGCGTGATGTCGCGGTCCGGCTGGATCGCGCGGCCGGCGTCCACCGCGTCGGCGGCCAGCTCCACCAGGTCGACGGGGTCACGCGCCATCGGCCGGCGCTGGTCCAGCCTGGCCAGCAGCAGCAGGTCGTCGACGAGCAGCCCCATCCGGGTCGACTCGTCCTCGATCCTGTGCATCAGCCGGTCGGTGTCCTCCCTGGTGCCCGCCGCGCCCTGCCGGTACAGCTCGGAGAAGCCGCGGATGGACGTCAGCGGGGTACGCAGCTCGTGGCTGGCGTCGGCCACGAACTGTCGCATCCGGCCCTCGGAGTTGCGGGCCGCCGCCTCGGACGCCTCGCGATCTCGGAACGCCTCCTCGATCTGGCTCAGCATGGTGTTCAGCGCCGTCGACAGCCGGCCGATCTCCGTACGCGGATCGGACTCCGGTACCCGCCGGGTGAGGTCACCGGCCGCGATGGCACCTGCGGTCGACTCGACCGAGACGAGCGGACGCAGGCTACCGCGTACCAGCACGTAACCGAGTGCGCCGATCAGCGCGAGTACGGCGGCGTCGACCACCAGCAGTGTGCCGGCCAGCCGGCCGATGGTCTGGTCGGTGGTCGCGAGGCTGACCGCAAGCGCGATGCTCCCCGACCCGTCGGCAAGCGGGCTTACCGCCACCCGCCACCGGCCCTCACCCTCGACGGAGCGGACGGTGAACGCCTTGCCGTGCAGGCGGTGTGCGCGGGAGATGTCGATCGAAGGGATGTCCGGCTCGTCCGGGTAGAACGTCGCGCCGAAGACCCGCCGGTCGGCGCCGGTGGCGGGGAAGACGGTGACCACGTACTGGCTGGGCAGCTGCAGGCCGCTGGTCGTCGGCCGTCCCCAGGTGCCCTGCTGGGCCGCCTCGGTCATCTGCCGCTGCGTGGCCAGCAGGCTGTCGTCGACCTTGGCGTAGAGGTACGTGCGCAGAGCGGCGACCGTGGCGCCGCTGGCGACGGCGAGCCCCACGCTGACCAACAGCAGCACGGCCGCGACGAGCTTGACCCGCAACGGCCAGGTCGACGGGGTGGGCAGCCAGCCGCGTACTGCGGCCGCCAGCCGTTCGCTCATCTGCGCGGCTTCCGTAGGACGTAGCCGACGCCGCGCACGGTGTGCAGCAGTCGCGGCTGCGTGGTGTCGATCTTCCGTCGCAGGTACGAGATATACGACTCGACGATGTTCGCATCGCCACCGAAGTCGTACTGCCAGACGTGGTCCAGGATCTGTGCCTTGGACAGTACGCGCCCGGTGTTCTCCATCAGGTAGCGCAGCAGCTTGAACTCCGTCGGGGACAACGACACCGGCTCGCCGGCTTTGTACACCTCGTGCGACTCGTCGTCCAGTTCGATGTCGGCGAAGCTGAGCTTCGCCGACCGCAGGTTCGCGTCCGGGCCCGCCGTGCGTCGCAGCACCGCACGGATACGCGCGACCAGCTCCTCCAGGCTGAACGGCTTGGTGACGTAGTCGTCACCGCCGAGGGTGAGTCCCTGCACCTTGTCGCCGGTCGCGTCGCGGGCGGTGAGGAAGAGCACGGGCACCCTGATGCCGTCCGCGCGGAGCCTGCGCACCACGGCGAAGCCGTCCATGCCCGGCATCATCACGTCGAGCACGAGCAGGTCCGGCCGGATCTTCTGCACGGCCGTGACGGCCTCGGGCCCGTCGGTCGCCGTGGTGACGTCGAAACCCGCGAACTGCAGGCTCGCGGACAGCAGCTCGACGATGTTCGGCTCGTCGTCGACCACGACGAGGCGCGCCTCCGGCTCGTTACCGTTCTCCGGCACGGGTCACCTCCTGGAGGCAGTATTGCCGTACGGCCTGCCGGCATCCTGACCAGATGCTGGGAAAAGCCTGAACGGCAGGGTCGACGATTCAGCGTGTGCTGTATAGTTCAGTGCATGCTGACGCGAGCGACGCGGATGGACGCGCTGACCAGGCTGGGCCGGGCGCTGGCCGACCCGACCAGGTGCCGGCTGCTGCTTGCCCTGCTCGACGGCCCCGGCTACCCCAGCCAGCTCGCCAGCGAGCTGGGTTTGACCAGGTCGAACGTGTCGAACCACCTGGCCTGCCTGCGGGGGTGCGGGTTGGTCGTCGCGGTGGCCGAGGGGCGGCAGGTGCGCTACGAGCTGGCCGACCCGCACCTGGCCCGCGGCCTGGCCGAGCTGTGCGACGTCGTGCTCGCCGTCCGCCCGGAGCAGCCGTGCGTCGACGACGACGCGACCGTACCTGCGGTGGCCGGATGACCGTCCGCACCGCGGTACTGCAGCGCAGGGTGCGGCTGATCGTCGCGGCCACGATCACGTACAACGTGCTCGAGGCGATCGTCGCGATCGCCGCAGGTACGGTCGCGTCGTCCGCGGCGCTGATCGGCTTCGGGCTGGACTCCACCGTCGAGGTGCTCTCCGCGGCCGCCGTCGGCTGGCAGTTCGCCGGCCGCGACCCGGCGGCCAGGGAGAAGCGCGCCCTGCGGATCGTCGCCATCGCCTTCTTCGCGCTCGCCGCGTACGTCGCCGTCGACGCGGTACGCGCGCTGTGGGTGCAGCAGGCACCCGAGCACAGCCCGGTCGGCATCGGCCTCGCGGCCGTCAGCTTGCTCGTGATGCCGCTGCTGAGTTGGCTGGAACGCCGCACCGGGCGCCAGTTGGGCTCCGCGAGCGTGGTCGCCGACTCCAGGCAGACGCTGCTGTGCACCTACCTGTCGGCCGTGCTGCTGGTCGGGCTGTTGGCGAACGCACAGCTCGGCTGGTGGTGGGCGGACCCGGTGGCGGCGTTGGTCATCGCCGGGGTCGCGGTGAAGGAAGGCAGGGACGCCTGGCGTGGCGACGCGTGCTGCTCGCCGGTCGCCGCACTGCACGGGCACGACGACTGCGGTTGCGGCGACGGATGCGCCTGCGCGTAACTGCGTACGGCTACTCGATGCCGCGGCGGCGCAGGATCTCCTCGATGTCGCCGATACCTTCGTCCTCCTCGGCCGGTTGGTCGCTCGCGGCCACCTGCTTGGTGTCCGCGGCCTCGCCGGACTCGACGGCCTTGCCGTCCTCGCCGGCGGCGACCCTGCGGCGGCCGAGCATCACCCCGGAGATCACCCACAACACGACGGCGAGACCGATCACTGCGACGCCGATCCACGCGGTGAGGGAGAACGCCGCCCGGGTGACCCAGCTGATCAGGTCGACTCCGAACGGCACCACGATGCTGAGCAGCCCCATCAGGTAGAGCCCGATGGGCAGCAGCGACCACGAGATCAGGCGTAAGCCGGACGCGGCCCCGCGTCGCCGCCAGACCAGGATGCTGAGCAGCACCCCGATCCCGGTGAGACCCGCACAAACCGGGAGCCACAAGACTTCGCCGTAGTTGTCCATGGCGTTCAATCCTCGCACGTCGGCTACGGTGGTGCGCCGGGGTCGCCCCTGAGGTCGTCCCTGATCTGCACTGCCGGGTACCCGTTACCGTAGCGGCATGGCAGAGCAGAACCGTGCAGGACAGCCGGCGACACCGGCGGATCTCGTCGACGTGGCGCGCTTGGTCACCGCGTACTACGCCGAACATCCCGACCCTGCCGTACCGGAGCAGCGGGTGGCGTTCGGCACCTCCGGGCACCGCGGTTCGGCGTTCGACCTCGCGTTCAACGACGACCACATCGCGGCGACCAGCCAGGCGATCAGCGATTACCGCGCCGGTCAGGGCACCGACGGTCCGCTGTTCCTCGCCCGCGACACCCACGCGCTGAGCGAACCGGCCTGGGCGACCGCGCTCGAGGTGTTCGCCGCCAACGGCGTCACGGTGCTCGTCGACGCGCGGGACGGCTATACGCCGACGCCTGCGCTCTCGCACGCCGTGCTCGCCCACAACCGCGGTCGTACGACCGGTCTCGCCGACGGTGTGGTCGTCACGCCGTCGCACAATCCGCCGCGCGACGGCGGCTTCAAGTACAACCCGCCCAACGGCGGTCCGGCCGACACGGCCGTCACCAAACGGATCGAGGAGCGGGCGAACGAGCTGCTCGCCGACGGCCTCGCCGGCGTGCGGCGGATACCGCTCGCACGCGCGCGGGCGGCCGACACCACCGCCGGTTACGACTTCCTCGACGCGTACGTCGGCGACCTCGAGTCGGTCGTCGACCTGGCGGCCGTACGAGCGGCGGGCGTCCGCATCGGCGCTGACCCCCTCGGCGGTGCGAGCGTCGCGTACTGGGGCGCCATCGGCGAGCGGTACGGGCTCGACCTGACGGTGGTGAACCCGTCGGTCGACCCGACGTGGCGGTTCATGACGCTCGACTGGGACGGCAAGATCCGGATGGACTGCTCGTCGCCGTCCGCCATGGCGTCGCTGATCGCCCAGCGCGACAGCTACGCGATCGCCACCGGCAACGACGCCGACGCCGACCGACACGGCATCGTCACCCCGGACGCCGGGCTGCTGAACCCGAACCACTTCCTCGCCGCTGCCATCGACTACCTCTACCGCGTGCGCGACGGCTGGCCGGCGACCACAGCGGTGGGCAAGACGCTGGTGTCGTCGGCGATGATCGACCGGGTGGCCGCCGACCTCGGCCGGCAGCTGTACGAGGTGCCCGTCGGGTTCAAGTGGTTCGTCGACGGCCTGCTCGACGGCTCGCTCGGCTTCGGCGGCGAGGAGAGCGCAGGCGCGTCGTTCCTCCGCCGCGACGGCTCCGTCTGGACGACGGACAAGGACGGCATCGTGCTGTGCCTGCTCGCCAGCGAGCTGACGGCCGTCACCGGTGAGAGCCCGAGCGCACGCTACGCGAAGCTCACCGAGCGGTTCGGCGCGCCGGCGTACGCGCGGGTGGACGCCGCGGCGAGCCGGGAGGAGAAAGCGATCCTCGGCAAGCTGACCGCCGACCAGGTGACCGCGACCGAGCTGGCCGGCGAGCCGATCACCGGCAAGCTCACCGCCGCGCCGGGCAACGGTGCCGCACTCGGCGGGCTGAAGGTCACCACCGACAACGCCTGGTTCGCTGCGCGACCGTCCGGCACCGAGGACGTCTACAAGATCTACGCCGAGTCGTTCCGCGGCGCGGAGCACCTGACCCAGGTGCGGGAGGAAGCCCGAGCAGTGGTGAGCGCCGCCCTGTCCGGCTGACGGCTGCGTGGCTGCGCGTCAGTGGCCTTGCAGGCGGGTGCCGAGGTCCTCGGTCTCGGTATGCATCTCGAACTCGATCAGCACCTCGCCGCTGCCGTACGACGCGGCGAACGCGTCCGCGATCGCCTTGTGGTTGCCCAGCCAGAGGTCCTGCGGTGTCGGCGGCAGGATGTCCTCCCACAGCGACAGGCAGGTGCCGCGCAGCTGGCCGTAGCCCTCCGGCCGCGCGTAGCAGAACACGTTCAGGTGTGCGTCCGTGTCACCCCACCGGGCGACGTGCACGCGGGCGATGCCGTCGAGTGCCTGCATCGCGCGTTCCAGGTGGACGACGATGCGGCCGAGCTGGCCGGCCATGTCGTCGTCGAGCTGGCCGAGGTCGACGTGTGCCTTCGGCTGGATCATCACCGCGGCCGGCAGCCCCGAGGCCTGTGGCTCGATGGCGAGCACCCAGTTGTCGTCCATCCAGATCGCGCCCTGCTCGACGGCCATACACCGCGGGCACTCGGCTGGGCCGTGGTCGCCGCGCCGCGGCGGCTCGGGGACGGTCGGTTCGAGCAGCGGCTTGACGTGCAGCTCGCCCTCGTAGGGGAACTGGGGCATGACGACGTACATGGGTACCGGTAGTCGACCGTCGCTGTCGACGACGGCTTGCACGCGGTCGTAGACGTTCCTTGGATCCTCCGGCATGACAAGCACCTCGGGTCGTCGTGAATGTCCGGCCTCGGAGAGTGTACGGGTCATGCGGCCGTCGGGTAGCTGGCTTCCCCGGCTGCCACCTTGACGGTGGTCATCCGGCGCTTGCCCACCCAGCCCTTGGTGCGCGGCGTCACCTCATGCGGCGTGCCCGGCTGCCGCCTGCGCTCGTGCTTGCCCCGGTAACCGTGCCCTGGTTCTTCCTGTGCGCTGCCATCGCAGTCCTTCCTCCGCCACGCCCACCAGAGGGCAGTGCCTACGTACTGGTGGGGTAGACGGCGGTACGACCGCTTCGGTTGCGGGGGACGGCGCGGTGTAGCTCACACTGCGCATTGCGACTGGGTGGTCGCGGTGGCGTCACTGTGTGGGCTGCTACGCCTCCGCGTCCGGCAGTACGCCCGCCGGCAGGTAATCTGGCTTGGTGCGAAGCGGTGGCTTGGGCAGCTCGTGTTGACCGATCCGGCAACGCTCGAGGAAGCAGTTCGACAACCGCTCCCTGGTCGGGTAGAGCCAGCGGTCGTGCCAGTACAGCGAGGCGTCGCTGGCTCCTGCCCCGTCCACGTCGTCGACCATCGCCGCCTTCCAGGACGCCTGCAGGGCGGCGAGCTCCTCCACCACGTTCTGGTGTGCCGGCCAGCACGGCGGCACCGGGTCGTAGGTCTGGCCGGAGAGGCTGTACGCCTGCTGCATCCAGTCGACCCAGTTGATCAGCTCGTACCAGTCCTGCGCGGTGGCCCGCGCCGACCACGGCTGGAACTTTGCCGGGTCGAGGCCGCCGTCGCCGCCACCCCCGCTGTCGCCGCCGCCTTGGCCGTTCTCGAGTCCGTCGACGCGGGCGGCCAGCTCGGCCAGTTGGTCGCCCATCGCGTCGTACCGCGCGTCCGCGTACGTCTTCACGTCGGTCATCAACGTGGTCAGCTCGCCCAGCGACGTCTGGGCGGCCTCGAGCGCGTTGGCTTCGGCCTCGGTCGGCACGGCGGTCGGGTCGCTGCCGTTCTGGGACGGCTCGTCGGGAGTGGACACGGGCCTCAGTTCCTACGGACGTTCAGCCAGGCGGCCAGGCCGGCGTTCGGGTCACCCTGGTTGCCGGCCGGGAGTTGTTGCTCCGGTTGCTGCCCGATCGGCGGCACCGGCTCTACCGGCTGGTTCATGTGCTGCATGTTCATGGCGTCCTGGCGCTGCTGTTCCTGCTTGCCGTACTTGCGCTCGGATTCCGAGACGATGGCCGCGTCATCGGTCTTGAAGTAGTACTCCGCGTTCAGCATCAACGGTCGTACGCCGGCGAGCATCGCGACCAGCCGCCCCTCGGGCAGTGCCGCCAGTTCGGCCACCGGCAGGATCGCCTTCGCCCGGGTGCTGTCCTGCCAGCCGGACTTCAGCCACATGCTCTGCGCGTCGGTGTTCGACGTGTGTACCGGCATCTCCCACTCGCCGACGGTGTCGGAGATCAGCTTGAGGAACTCGCCCTCGCCGCTGCCGCCGCCGTAGACCTTGCAGGTTGCCGCGTCCCAGAGGACCTTCATGCCCTCAGGTCCCCACAGCTGCACGCCCTGCGACCACGACTGCAGGAACGTCATCAGCACGATGCCGCGGGACCGGTAGTGGCTGTACATCTCCGGCAGCTGCCGCCACCGGCAGACGTTCGCCACCTCGTCGAGCACCGCCATCATCGGCGGGTTGAGCCGGCCGCTGGAGAGGCTGGACGCGTAGTCCTCGGCCAGCCGCATGGTGACGGCGGTGAGCGCGGTGGTGAGCGCTGCGGCGGAGCCCTGTCCCTTGCGGGAGATGAGGTACAGCGTGTCGCGGCTGCGGACGAAGTGCTCCGGGCTGAACTCGCGCTTGCCCTCGCCCGGGGTGATCCACTGCACGATCTGGTCGTTCAGCAGGAAGTCGACGTAGAGCTCGGCACTGGCGTAGATGCTGTCGCGGGTCTTGTCCGGCAGTCGCCGCAACGCACCGAGCGCGGCACCGGTCAGGCCGTCCATGCCGTGGTGCCGGAAGATGTCCTCCATCGTGGTGTCGCGCGGGTCGGTGAGCCAGAGGTAGATGTCCGTGATCGGGCGTTGGTCGATGGCCGCCGCGTACAGCGCGAGCGAGAGCAGCTTCTTCGCCTTCGGGTCGAAGAACGAGTCCTCGCGTGCCTGCTGCTTGTCCTCGACCTTCGCGTCGGCGAGCGTCTCGCCGAGCTCTTCCGCCTTGGTGAGGTTGTGCAGGTGC
Organism: Streptosporangiales bacterium; assembly: GCA_009379825.1. NCBI lineage: Bacteria > Bacillati > Actinomycetota > Actinomycetes > Streptosporangiales > Streptosporangiales bacterium. The sequence continues at coordinate 60,925 of WHTA01000020.1, read as the reverse complement.
TTGAGCGGGTTCCACCACCAGCTCGGCTTCTCGCCGGCGATGTCCTGCGGGTCGAACACCCAGCAGTCACCTACCTGCTCGCGCGGCTTGCGGGTCTTCACCATCACCTCCGGTTTGTTGGAGGTGGAGACCACTGCGCCCGGCGCGCGCAGGATCGCGGGCACTACACGGGACGTCGTCTTACCGCGGCCGATGCCCCAGATGTCGAGGTGCAGGAACTCCCACGGCGCGTAGACGAGCTGACTGGTACGGACGCTACGGCCGCAGAGGACGCCGGGCTCCGCCGTGCCGACGTTCAGCCTGGCGCTCATCTGCTCGGCGGCCAGCAGAGTGGCGCGCTCGTCGCGGCGCGACCCCATCCGGCGGGACGCGTCGTCCCACTCGGTCTTGTCCACGCCCTTGCGGAAGGTCTTTATGAGGACGAATACGCCACCGCCGAGCGCACCGAGCAGCACCCACTCGAGGAGCAGCACGAACGTCGTCATAGCGGTCCACTCGAGTTCGCCGTTGATCAGCTCGATGATCGCGGCGAACGGGTTGTGGAACTCCCATTCTGCGCCGTTCCACCAGTCGGCGACCGTGATTGCGGTGCCGATGGTGAACGCCAGCGTCGCTGCCGACGCGATGGCGATAAGGACGGCTATGGGTCCGGCGTCACTCTTGCCAGCGGCCTTCATCTGTCCTCCCTCTCGCCGGCCACGCAGCGACGGCTGCCACGCACGGGTCCAATGACGTACGCTACCTGCAAAGCGATGACCGGTGGCCGCTTCACCGGGAGTAGTTGAGCCGAGGGGGCGAGATGTCCGAAGATTTCGCGGCACCGGACGCCGGCTACGAGCCCGGCGGCAGGGATCGCCGCGGCCAGTACCGCGACGAACGCGCCACGGACCACTCGAACCCCGACGTGACCCAGCCGATCGGCCGCAGTCCCGAGACCACCGCCGAACTCGGCCTGGACAGGAGCGGCCAGTACGCGCGCGACGGGCGGGAGACCGCTCGCAGCCAGGACATCGACCAGCGGATGGAACGGCTGCGCGAGCAGCACGGTGACGACCAGCAGCGCCGGGACGGACAGCAGGGGCGCAGCGAACGGCTGGTGGCCGACGAGCAGCGCACCGAGCAGCCCGGTCGCGACACGAACGACGTCTCGCATCCGTCGAACCCGCAGCGGCTCGGGATCAACGGCATGGTGGCGGACCAGGAGCACAGCGTCAACCGGCAGAGCAACCGGCTCGAGGAACGGATGGCGGCTGCCACGGCCGACCCGGAGAAGTCCAACCAGCAGATCGCTACAGAGAACCTCAACGAGCTCAGGGGTCGCCAGGCCAACGGCATGGGGTCCGACACAAAGGTGCAGAACGAGATGCAGGCCCGCGCGCAGACGCGCGGGGACCTGCAGGGGAAGATCGATGCCGCGCAGCAACGCGGGCGGCAGCAGATGGACGGCCGCGATGGCGGCCAGCAGACCAGGCAACGGGACCAGGCGGACCGCCGGGTCAGGGAGGACCGCGACCGCGGCGAGCGTCACAACTCCCACAGCCACGCGCGCTAGCGCGGACCACGGGCCCAGACACAGGACCGCCCACCACGGTGCGAGAGCGTGGTGGGCGGCGTTCTGTTACGGCGTTCTGCGGTTGCTCAGAACACCGTCACGTGTACGTGGTCGTAGTGGCAGCCGGTGATATTGCTCGGGTCCGGGCAGCTGTAATGCCTCGACTCGTACGGCCGCCAGCGGTCCGGCTGGTTGGTCGACGACCATTTCTTGCCCTGCCAGATGACGTACTCGACCCCGAGCGTCTTCTGGTTGGCGACCAGCCAGTTGGCCATCGCCCAGCCGGCATCCTTGTTGTGTTGCGTGTTCGCCGGCGTATACATGAAGTCACACGCCACGCCGCTGGAATGGTCGCCCACGCTGTCTTCTGACGGATCTCGATGGCAATGTTCTGACGAGGGTCTGGAACCCGATTGGTTCATTCTGTTCAGTAGGTTCGCCATCCGCGGCGTGATCTTCGCGCCGTCGGTGTAGGGGTCGGGTCTGGTAGCCGACTCCGCGGGCCAGTCGGTCTTCACGTCCGTGTTGCCCTTCTTGCCCGGGCTGGTGTCGCCGCCACCGACCAACGAGCCTCCGCCGGGCTGGCACTGTCCCTGGTCCTCGCCGGGGATGGTCGGCACCTCGCCGTCGGCGTACACCCAGGCGGACTCGAGCACGCTGTTCACGTAGGTGTCCGGGTTGTTGTAGCGGAGGATGGCGCTGCGCACGGCCTGCTCGCTGCCACCCTTCACGCCGTCGGCGACGAGCTTCTTCGCCGCGGACGGCGCAGCGTCCTGGATGTCGTAGACGTTCATCACGCCGTCGCCGTTGCCGTCGGTCTTGTACGCGTCCCAGGTCGTCTGGCCGGGCGCGTTGTCCCTGAAGTTGGGGTTGGCGTTGAACTGCATCGGGCCGGCGCAACACCCCTCCGGTTCGTCGGGGAACGCGGCGTCGTTGTAGCCCGACTTGACGCCCTCCGCGTCCAGCTGGCCGTGCTGGGTCTCCACCCAGCCGATGCCGGCGAGCAGCTGCCAAGGCAGGTTGTAGTCCTGGCCGGCCTTCTTGTACGCGGCCAGGTAGTTCTCCGGGATCGGACCGGCCTTCGAGATGTGGTCGATTCCCGGGCCGTCCGGCTTCGGCAGTGGGATGCCGCCGACATCGGTGTCGTCGCCGCCGTCGCCCGGATCGCTGGGCCGCTCGAACGCCGCCCGCATCGCCGCGGCGTTCTGGTTGTTCGCCTCGCTCACTGGCTTGGCGGCCTTGACGTACGGGTGCGCGTCGACCGCACTGTCCAGGCCGCCGTAGCCGCCCGGGTGGTACTCGAAGTGCAGGTGCGAGCCGCTGACGTCGGGGGGACGGATGTCGCCGTCGTACCCGATCCGAGCGATGCCCTGGCCGGCCTTCACGTTGTCGCCTTCCGTTACCTCGATCTGGCTGGCGAAACTGTGCGCGTAGAGGGTGCTGAACTTCTTGCCGTCGATGTTGTGGTCGATGACGATGTAGTGTCCGTACCCGCCGGGGTTCGCCTTGACCCTGGAGACGACGCCGTCGGCGTAGGCGTAGATCGGTGCGCCGTACCCGCCGCTCGGGTAGTCGGTGCCGTGGTGGAACGTGCCCCACCGCTCGCCGAAGCCGCTGCTGACCCTGATGTCGTCGACCGGCTGCACGGTGCCCTCCGCGCCGCCGGGCGGTAGTGGGTTGGACTGGGAGACCTCGTCACAGGTGGCCGCCACGGCCATGCCGCCCATGCCGAGCGGGGCCAGGAAGAGGACGGCGAACATCAGCACGAACGGGAAGGCGCAGACGCCGGCGACGCCGAACATGAACATCAGGCTCTTCGAGGCCATCCCTGCCCGTTCCTCCCGTTAAGGCACGTCGATCTCTTCTTGACTGTGGTCGTAGACCAACCAGTTCCCGTCGACATCATCGAGTGTGCAGTAAACCCGGAACGTGATGGTCTGCCCGACGGGGTTTCCTTCGGAATCGGACGGGATGACCCGCCTGGCGGCTGCCCGATATTTGCGCGTTTGCTTATCTTTGGGGGCGTCGTCCACTACGCTGGGTAGACGTATCCGGCGCAGCTGGGTGGCGCCGGCGTCGTCCCAGTCCTCCCAGTGCGCGAGTCGCGGGGCATTGCTGAGAAACGGTTTCTCGTAGTCCGGCGTCACGTACTCGGCGGCGCGCGCGATCGGCTGCGTCTGTCCTTCGTGCACCGGGTCGCCGCTGAACAGCGAGTCGGTGAAGGCGTCGCACACCGCCTTCGGCTCGGTGAAGTCGACGTCGTCGGGGTCCGGGGTGCTGTATGCGCCCGGTTCCTTGTCCGGCCGGTTCGAGACCGACTCGGTAGGACCCGACTTGCGTATGCTGGGATGAGGGGTGTTGCCCTCCTGGCCGTCACCGAAGATCCCGCAGCCTGTGGTCCCCGTGACGAATGCCGTTACCAGGACGGCAGCAGCGATGCCGCGAACCGATGTCGTCATGGGGTCGATTCCGGTGTGCTGGAAGTACCGCTGTCGTTCGGTTCTGGTTCGGAGTCCTCAGACGGGGAGGGCGAGCGCCCGTCCGACCGGTGAAGGGCGTAGAGCAACGTCCGGTCGAGTTTGTCGGTAGCCAGCAGCGCGACGTCGTCGATGACGAGGAGCGGCACGCTCTCCCGGGCGTCGACCTCGGCGCGGTGGTACGGGGTCAGCTCCTGATACCCACCGTCGACGCGGGCGTAGAGGCGGCCCTGGCTCATCATCATGACTTCCAGGTCGTCGATCGTGTACGCGACCGGCAGCTTCGGGAACACGACCATGTTGCCCACCGCGGCAACGCTGGCGTCGTCGGTCGCCTGGAGGAGCGGGTCGCTTTCCTCCGGTCCGATCGAGCTGGATTTCTCCAACCGTTCATCGACCATCTCTCTGCGGCCGCGTTCGTCCCCGCCGGGTGCCTCGTACAGCACGACCAAGTGTTTGCCGCCGTTCAGCCAGGCGGTCAGGAACATGCCGTTGGAGAGCACCGCCGCGCGCAGGAGCTCCGCGCCCTTCACCGGTACCGGAAGGTTGGTCGGTTCGGGCAGCACGTCGTCGCTGTCGCGCAGCTGCCACATCCGGCCCGCCTTGTCGACGGCGAGCAGGTACGCGCCCTGCGCCGCGATCGCGGTGGCGCCCAGCGGGACGTCGACGATCCTGGCTTTGCCCTTCCAGAAGTAGCCGGCCGTCTGGTTGGGCAACAACAGCAGGGGCGACTTGCCCACGAACGAGACGTCGACGTCGCCGGTCTCCGGGTAGAGGAGCTTCTTGGACCTGTGCTCCTTGTCGTCGAGCTCCCAGTAGAACAGGCCGCCGGACCCGTCCACCGCCAACACCGGGTCGCCGTCGATCTCCGTGACGTGCAGCTTCCCGTTCGCGCCGCCGGGGAGGTCCTGCTGCCACTGCATGACCCCCGTATGCACGTCGCGCACCTCGAGGACCTTCTGGTCGCTGATCATCGCCACCAGGTCGCCGGGCAACCCGGTGATCTCCTCGTCGTTGCGCGGCGCCTCGATCGCCCAGCTGGCCCGTGCGCCGTACCTCGGTGGCGGGTCGACCGGGAGGTTCGCGGCCGGCGGTGTGGTCGGCGGTGTCCGTTTTGGCCTGACCGGGCCACCGTCGCCGCTGCGCAGGGCGAAAACACCCACGCCGAGCAGCAGCACGACGGCGGCGAAGACCGCAACTGCGACCAGGCCGCGCTTCTTGTCCTTCGGGCCGCCGGAGTCGTTCTCCTGGCCGCGCGGTGGGCCGCCGCGCTTCTTCTTGCGCGTCGGTTTCCCGCCGGGGAACTCCACCGGCGAGTCCCCGATCGGGACGACGCTGCCGTCGGGCGCCAGGACCAAGTCCCACGCGGTGCCGTCGGCCTCCCGGGCGCGGACCTTGATCGGCCGGTTGAGCTCGGCATATCTCGACGCCACCGCCTGCAGCGCGAGCTGCCTCGCATCTCCGCTGGCGAGGTCGACGCCCGGCGGCATGACGATCGGCTGCCCGTCCACGTGAATGCCGTCCGCTCCGACGCTGACCACGGGATGCGGCCAGTCGGGCACCGAGCTTGGGTCGATCTGGTCGGCGGGCAATGCTCTCCTCGCAGGTACGTGGTGGCCACAGCGGATCGGCCGGAACCGGCTACGACCACCCCGATGTTTGCTGGAACCGGTTGTCGGGAGCGGCCGTCTACCGGCACGGCTGATTCTCCACCGGGTGGAGAACCGCACTACCAGGTGACTACTCGGTGGGTCCAGCCGAAAGGATAGCGTGACCAGCCCCGTGTGGGGGGCGTCGCAAGTACGATGCTGTCGGTACGGCAGATGCCGGATCGTGACCACCCGTCTGCCGTGGGTGCGAGAACTCAGGTGGTCATACCGGGAGGGATGGCGATGAGCGCGGATGCCAATCCGTGGGTGCCTCCCCGTGCGGCACCGGACGAGGGTGAATCAGCAGCGGTTCCTGCTACGCCGGTTACCCCGCCGTGGCAGCGACCGCACCTCGACGCGGAAGCCGGCGGGATCCCAACTCCCACCCGTCGCCTCGGCTGGTGGCGGTGCCCGCGGCGGCTGGCCGTCGACGTCGCATGGTGGGCGGTCGGCGTGCACGGCGGGGCGGGCGTGACTCGGCTGGTGTCGGGCATGGCGGCCGGTGGCTACGACGTCTCGCAGCACTGGCCGGTGGTCCCCGCCGGGGTCAAGGCGCGACCGCTGTTGCTCGTTGCGCGCACCGACCAGCACGGGCTGCGTGCCGCACAGGACGCCATCAGGGAGTGGTTCTGGCGACTCACCCCGCCCGGCTTCGATCTGGCCGGGCTGGTGCTCATGGCGGACGCACCGGGTAAGCTCCCGCCGCCGTTGCGGAACCAGGCCAGGACGCTTGCCGGGTCGGTGCCGAGGGTCTGGCACATCCCGTGGGTGGAGGAGTGGCGGTTCGGTGAACAACCGGAACGGCCGCCGAAGGAACTTACCGGGCTACGAGAACATCTCACCGAGCTGAGCCGGTTGTCCGCGGCAGAAGAGACTGCCGGCCCAGCCGAGAACAGTACACAGGATGCGAATTGGAACTCTGGGAGGAGTTCGGCATGAAGATGGTCCTTCCGCTTGTCATCAGGCTGCTGTCCGCGGACCCGCTGCCTGACGAGGTAGGGGACAAGGTCGGCACGCTGTTCAGCTGGCTGACACAGGTCCTCGCGTGGGGCGCCGGAATCGCATTCGTGGTCGTCGGGGGCGTGTTCTGTTACGCGTACTTCGGTGGGCACGGATCGTCTCGGGCAGTCCGTGCGCTCGCCGGCGTCTCAGCGGGCTGTTTGCTGATCACCGTGGGCGCCGCGATCGCGGGCACCTTGACCGGCACAGACATCTCCGACGAGGAGTAGTCGGCCAGCTCTCGACCGGCCGTCCGTCAGCTCGCGAGACGCACGGCCCAGCAGATGCTGCCAACACGTAACTCAGTCGACGAACGTCGATCGGGTTGGAGGATTGGGTGTTCCGAACATCCGCGCTGACATGGGTGACGCGTGTGGCCAGCTCCCAGGCAGTCCGCCTGGCGGGGCTGGTGGTGTTGCCGCTTGCATCGGTGCTGATCGGTGGCCCCGACTGCCAGAGCGCCGGGAGCAGCCCTACCTCCGACGAGGCCAACTTCGACTGCGTGGCATGGAACATCGTGCAGTGGATCCTCAACATCCTCGCCTGGGCGGGAGGTATCTCCTTCGTGATGGTCGGCGGGCTGTTCTGCTGGGTGTACATCGTCGGGCACGGGAGCAGACGCATCGTGCGTGCGCTCGGGTCGGTCGCAGCCGGCTGCATTCTGGTGACTTGTGCTAGTTACTTGGCGAAGGTCTTGGTCACATGAGTCCGAGAAAGCGGTCGACCGGCCGCACCGAACGCACACCCAAGCAGTTCTCGCTGGTGGCGTCGCTGATGCTGGTCGGGCTGCTCATCGTCGGTGCTGTCTTCGTCGTGCTCAGTGACGATGGCGGCGGCGAGGTAGCGCAGTCGCCGACTCCGCAGGCGACCACTACTACGCAGCCCACACAGATGCCGAGCGAGTCGAGCACGGAGACTGACGACTGTGACCTCAAGGACAAGAGGCAGAAGCTCCCCGAGTCCGCGCCGGACGACATCAACTGGACGCTTTGGAAGGGCATGGCCCTTCCCGCATCTGAGTCCGCTGGACCACTGGAGGTGGACGACGAGAATGGTGTCACCCGTTGCTATGCGCGGACCCCGATGGGTGCGGTGATGGCCACGATGAACATCGGCTTCCGTACCTGGTTGGCGGCCCCGGACACCAGCGTGGTCGACAAGCAGTACGCCGAGGGAGCCTTCAAGGACGAGGTCCGCGCCATGGTCGCGGGGGAGGGCTCGGTTCGCTCGCCGGCGCAGATCGCCGGTTTCCGGATACTTGCCTACAGCAAGTCCGACGCCATCGTCGAGGTCGCAGTGGGGGACAGTCGATCTGGGTACGCCAAGGGGCAAGCGACGCTGACCTGGGCCGACGGCAGTTGGAAGGCCGTCGCCACCGCCGAGCACGTCAGTGATGGCGGCGGTTGGCAGGGGATCAACTCGATAGATGGGTTTATCGAGCTCAGAGGGGTGGATTGACCAATGGGCCCACTGGGTGACATAGCAGATGTCCTCGAGGTGGTCGTCCAATTCTTCCAGGATCCGGTCGGCACGATCTTCAGGGCGATCGCAGTCCTGGTGGCCGAGACCATGGCGTCCCTGATCCAGGAACTCTACTCGGGGTTCCTCAGGGTCGACACTCCTGGTGTCGGTGCCGGTAACCCGCTGGGTGACGGCAACGCGCCTGGCGCGTTCGACAACGTGGCGAGCTGGACCAGTGACAACCTGATCTGGTTGTCGTTCATCGTTGCCACTATTGGGATCGCGGTGGCCGGCGGCCGGATGATGTGGAACTTCTCCCGCGGCTACCACGAGAACCTGAAAGAGGTGCTGCGCGGACTCCTTACGCTGGTGATCGCGAGCGTGCTCGTGATCCAGGTCGTGCATGTGTTGCTGTGGATCGGTGACAGGTACACCGAGTGGATCCTGAACGAGGCCAAGTACTCCAGCGGCGACCAAAGTCTCTGGGAGAGAATGGCCGATGGCGATGCCTGGAAGGACGTCGTCACGGTTGCCGAGTCGGTACTACTCTTCCTCCTCTTCGGTGGCCTGATGATCATCTCCATGATCATCCAGTTGATCCTGATGATGTTCCGAGGCGCGGTCCTCGTGGTTCTCGCTGGCACCATCATCTTGCCCGCGGCCGCGGCTACCACCGAGACCGGGCGGAAGTGGCTGAACAAGTACATCGCCTGGATGCTGGCGTTCATCTGTATGAAGCCGGCCGCGGCAACGATTTACGCCGTTGCCTTCAAACTGTTCATGAACCAGAGCGAGGATATTGGCGGGGAAGACCTGGACATCAAGGCATCGCTGTCCGGCTTGGTGCTGATCGGCGGCGCGGTATTCGTGCTCCCGGCGCTGCTGCGGCTGCTGACACCTGTCGGCGTCGCGCTCGCCGGTTCCGCGGTCGGCGGTGGCGGCATGCCGGACAGCGGGCCGAGTGATCAGGCCGAGCCGTCGGGGTCGCAGCCGACCGGTGGCCAAGGCGGCGGTGATGTCCGGCAGAGCTACCAGGCGGAAGGCGGCCTACGCGGTGGACCGCAAGGCGCCTCACCGGCGGAGAGTGGCGGGAAGATGGGCTCCACCGCGCCGACCACCGGCAGTGGCGGTAGAGGTGTCGGTGGCGCGGCCGGCGGTGGCGGTGGCGGTACGGCGGCGGCCGGTGGTACGGCGGCTGCCGGAGCCGCGACCGGAGGGGCTGCTCTGGCCGTCGGAGCGATCGCGGGGACCGCACAGCAGGCTGGTGAGCAGATGAAGTACGAGATGGACCGGGAGATGAGCTCGGGCGGCGAGGAACTCGGCCCGTCCGGCAGCGGGCAGGGAGGTGAGCTCTAGCGATGTCCACCGATACGGTCTCCGAGGTCAAGGAGCGGACGTACGGCAACTGGCGGCGTCCGTACAAGCCCGGCCTCGGCAAGCTGGGACTCGGCCCCACCCTGGGTCTCTTCTTACTCCTCGCCATCGTCGCCGTCGTCGGGCCGCAGAACATGACGGCGGCCGGGATCCTGTTGGCGATCGGCTTCGTCCTCTTGGCACCGACGGCGATCCGGGACCGTTATGGCCGGCACCTCGGTGAACGATTGAACGCTCGAGTGAGTTGGATGGTCGGAGTGGCACGCGGACAGAACATCTACCAGTCGGGCCCGTTCTCCAGGGTGCCCGGCGGCAAGTTCCTACTTCCCGGACTCGCCTCGGACACCGACGCCTACGAGGGCCAGGACGGCCTCGGGCGCCCGTTCGTGATGCTGCACTTCCGGAAGGCCAACCACTACACCACCGTGGTGCAGTGCAACGCCCAGGGCGGCAGCCTGGTCGACAAGCAGGACACCGACACCTGGGTGGCGAACTGGGGCGACTACATGCGCCGGATGGGCAACGAGCCCTCGCTGCTCGGCTACCAGGTTGTGGTCGAGACCGCGCCTGACTCCGGTGAGCGGCTCCGCAGGGAGATCGAGACGCAGCGGACCAACCACGCGTCGTCGCCGTTCGCGAACAGCGTGATGGGTTCGGTCGAGCAGATCTACCCGACGGGGTCGCCTACGGTTCGTACGTTCGTGGCGTACTGCTACGACGCGGCGTCGAACCTCGGCAAGCGGACCAGGGCGCCTGAAGAGATGGGCGTGCTGATGGCGCAGCGACTGCCGCAGCTGACCGAGTGGTTGGCGGCGACCGGCGCCGGCGTCGCACGTCCGCTGACCCAGATGGAGCTGGCCGAGACGGTACGGATGGCGTTCGAGCCGGCGATCGCACCGCTGATCGACAAGGCCCGCGGCAACGGGGGCAGCGGCCTCACCTGGGACAAGGTCGGGCCGACGATGCACCACGCCTCGTGGCGCGACTACCGGCACGACGGTGCCCGCTCGATCAGCTGGGTGATGGGTGAAGCCCCGCGCGGTGAGGTCTTCTCCAGCGTGCTCTCCGACCTGTTGCGGCCGCACCCGGCCATCAACAGGAAGCGGGTGTCGATCTACTACCGCCCGCACTCGCCGGCGGAGGCGGCCGGCCTGGTGGAGAGCGACAGCCGGGCCGCCGGTGCGGGCGTGGACGCCGCGCGTAGCGACAAGAGCCGCAAGCGTGCCGAGCTGCGGTCGGCCCAGCGTGCGGCGCAGGAGGAGGCGGAAGGTGCCGGCCTCACCCGGTTCGGGATAGTGGCGACCGCCACGGTCGCCGATGACGGCGGCGAAGACGACTCGGACCGGTTGGCGTTGGCCGACACGGCGATGGAGAACCTCTCCGCGCCGTCGCGCATTGCACTGCGGCGGGCGTACGGCTCCCAGGACACGGCGTTCCTTGCGGCCCTGCCGCTCGGCGTGATCCTGCCCGAGCACGTGGCGCTGAAGCTGCCGAACGACTGATCGCAGGGGTGGAGACCGATGGGGCGTCGCAAGCGCAAGGACGAGCGGGACATTCCCGAGACCGAGCCCACTGGTGAGGGGCTGGCCGTACAAGAGACGACCAAGCTCACCCGTAAGGGCCTCAACGGTCGCGGTGGCGGGAAGATGAGCTACCTCGACCTGCCGCAGGAGTACCGTGCTACCACCCGCCAGGTGTGCGGCCTCTGGCCCTTCATCGCCGGCGCAGGCACACCGATGATCGGCGTGCCGCTCGGCCGCGACCTGATCACCGGCTCGACGTTGTGCATGGACCCCATCGCCTGGTTCGAGCGCGCCTCGCTCATCGCGAACCCGTCGATGTTCACGCTGGCGCTGCCCGGTCTGGGCAAGTCGACGGTGCAACGCCGCCTGCTCGTCGGGTTGAACTTCCGCGGCACGGTAGGGATCGTGCCCGGCGACACCAAGGGTGAGTACAGCGACATCATCGAGGCGCTCGGTGGCTCCGTCGTGCGGCTCGGGCGCGGCCAGGGCACGCTGAACCCGCTCGACCTCGGCGAGATGGGCACGGTGTCGCAGAGCCTGACCGGCCGGGCTCGCGAGGAGCTGTCGGCGAACGCGCGCGGGCGGCGCTCGAACATGGTGGCCGCGCTCATCGCCATCGCCAGGCGAGGCAGCGTGAGCGGTGATGAGGAGAACTTCATCGATGCCGCCGTACAGTTGCTCGAGCACAAGCATTCGGACGGTGACGCGCCGATCCTGGAAGACCTCGGCCGGCTGATCCAGGAGGGTCCGGAAGAGCTGCGGCTGATGACGTTGTCGACGGAGGACGACGCCAAGTACGCGCATTCCGTCGAGCCGTTGATGCGTTCGCTGCTCTCGCTGGTGCACGGTCCGCTCGGCAAGACCTTCAACGCGCAGACGAGCAACAGGTTTCCGCTCGACCGGCCGGCATCGGTCGACCTGTCGAGCATCCCGGCATCGGACCAGCTGCTCGAGGGTTCGGTGCTGTTGGCCTGCTGGGCGGAGGCGTTCGCCACCGTCGAGGCGGCCGACGCGTTGGCGGTGTCGAAGGGTGAGCGGCCACGCCACTTCTACCTGGTGCTGGACGAGTTGTGGCGAATCCTGCGTGCCGGTGTCGGTCTGGTCGACCGGATCGACGAGCTGACCCGACTCAACCGCACGTACGGCGTCGGCCAGTCGATGACGACGCACACCATGAGCGACCTCGAGTCGTTGCGTGACCAGGAGGACGTCGCCAAGGCGAAGGGCTTCGTCGAGCGCGCCGGCCTGATCATCTGCGGTGGCTTGCCGCGGCGCGAGATGCAGTTGCTGAACCAGATCGTGCCGATGACCCGGCGCGAGCAGCAGCTCATCGTCTCGTGGTCCACCCCGCCGTCGCTCGACCAGGAGACCGGTCGGGAGACGGCGCCGCCGGGGCGAGGGAAGTTCCTGGTGAAGGTCGGCGGGCAGGCCGGCATGCCGTTCGAGATGGTGCTCACCCCCGCGGAGCTGAGTCTCAACGACACCAACAGAAAATGGGCGAACGCGATCGAGAGCAAGGACCAGGACCCCGGTGCCGACAAGGATGGCGTCGTGTACCTTCCGACGGCGACCAAGTAGGCCGCCACGCGTACAGACGAAGGTGTCCGTGGACGACGAGCGAGGGAGTTAGGCCGATGCCGAAGGTGATCGTGCCCGTGGGCATGATGCTGGGCGAGTACTTCCGGGTCGACGGCCAACACAGCAGCAGTCCGGAGTTCTGGCACGTGAGCGTCGGCGGGTACGCCGAGCAACTCAACGCCGACGAGGTCAAGGTGTGGGCGTCCGCGATGGTGGAGCCGGAGCGCCAGGCCAAGTTGGAAGGTACGCGCGAGCTGCTGCTCGACACCGTGCGCAAGGCGACCAAGGGCGTGATCAGCCGTCCGGGCAAGATCGTCGATGAGCTGATCGAGCGCGGCCTGCTGATCGAGTTCGATCCGGTCGAGGGCGACGTGGAGACGATCGCGCGCAAGCACCGGCTGTTCCCACTCGGCGTGGGCATGGGCAACAGCGGCGACGACCCGTTGATGTACCGCATCGCCGTCGGCAGCGAGCCGCGTATCGGCGTGAACGGTGACGTCTATGCGCTGTGGTCGAACTCGTTGTACTACCTGAACCTGTGGCAGTCGTGCCAGCAGTTCGCCAAGGAGATGAACCAGTACGTCACTCCTGGCGGGGACATGGAGGAGCTCGACGCGGAGAGCGTCATGCGTGAGCTCGCGGTGAACATCCCGCTGTTGGTCAGTGCCGAGTGCGCGTTCCTCGACCCGGTAGCCGCGTAGACCGGTGGACACGTGTTGTGGGCAATCCGACAAGTTACTTTCAAGTATCCCGTGCGGGCCGGGAAACCGATATCCTCGCGTTAGTACCTGACCGGGACCGCCGACGCTAGGGGGACAACCACCATGGCTGCGGATCGCCAAACCACCAGTGACCTCTACGGCCGAGGGTCGGCGGGACGCAGTGCCGTGGCGCTGAGCTCCGGCCGGTCGTCGTCGGCGGTGGTCGCCGGTCTGCAGAGCTCCTCGACGCCTCAGCACGTGGTTGCCGTGAACGCGCGCAGTGCACGCGCCGGCCACCGCGCCGCAGCGCACGACCGGCCGGTGGCACGTACCAACGACCGCGCTCGGCCGGAGCCCCGGCAGAGCACGCGGTCTGGCAGCGGTCGAAGTGGGGACCGGTCCACATCCCGGCAGGGTGGCCGAGGTGCGCGTTGACGTATCCGGGTAGGGCGCAACTGCATGTGGTTGTCATAACCGCCGGTCAGCCAGCTCGGGTAGTGTGAGCCCAAGACGTAACGTAGCGCCGACAAGACGTAGAGTGAGCCGACTTTAGCGGCGAAGCGAGTTCAGCCGGTTCAGCGAACGCCCGTGATGCGGAGGCTGTGGTATGCCGACGGTGATCGTGCCGGTGGGGTTCGTCATGGGGCCGGAGTTCGGTCCCGACGGTGAGCCCGACCGCGAGCCGTTGCACTACGAGGTGCACTTCGGCGGTGACCCGCAGAACCTGACCACCGACGAGTTCGTCGCCTGGGCCGGCGCGTTCACCGATCCGCCCAGGCACGCCGAGCTGCAGGTGAACCGCAAGTCGCTGGAAGAGTTCCTACGTACGGACAACGGGCTCGGGGGTCCGCTTGCCGACCCGGCGTCCGTCGTCACCGGTCTGGTCGAGCGCGGTCTGCTGGTGGAGTACGACCCGCTCGAGGGACCGCTGGAGGAGCTGTTCCGCGGGCTGCGGCTGTTCCCGCAGGGGCAGGGGCTCGGCAGCACGCCGGACGAGCCGACCCAGTACCGCATCGGGTTCGCCGGTCAGCCGATCGCTTCCGTGTCGTCGAACGCGTATCAGCTCTGGTCGTACTCGTTGACCTTCGCGTCGCTGTGGGACGCGTGCGTGGACATGGCCGAGGCCGCGACGAACGTCGAGCCTGGCGAGACTCCGATCGACGTCGACGCGGAGACACTCGTGCGCGAGGTGGGTAGCGCCATCCCCATGCTGGTGAGCACTGGCGCCGCCTTCCTCGATCCGTTGAATTACGAGCTGGGGTAAGTCCCGCCCGTCGAGCAGCAGTGTGGATCGGCGGGCCGGACCGGGGAAAGGACAAGAGATGGCGACCGTGATCGTACCCGCCGGGTTGAACATGGGGCAGGACTTCGGCCCCGGTGACCCGGCCGAGCGGCCGTCGGAGTTCTGGCAGATTCACCTCGGCACCGTGGCCGCGGATCTCACTCGCGACGAGGTGACCGTGTGGGGTGCCGCGTTCGTCGACGTGCAGCGGCACGCGAACCACGAGATGAGCCGGTCCACCCTGGCCCAGCTGGTCAAGGAGAACGCCGCTGGCGTCGACGACCCGGACACGGTCGTCGCCGGCTTGGTCGAGCGCGGACTGTTCGTCGAGTACGACCCGGAGAACGGGTCCGCGGAGAACGTCTTCCGCGACCACCAGCTGTTCCCGCTCGTGCAGGGCATGGGCAACTCCCCCGAGGACCCGACCGGTTACGAGCTGGGCATCGGCGGACAGACGTTGGTAACGGTGAACGCGGATGTCTACGCCGTCTGGTCGTACGCGCTCACCTGCAGGTCCCTGTGGGACGCGTGCGCGGAGCTGGCGCAGGGCCTGGACGAGGATCTCGAACCCGGTGAGGAGCCGATCGGCCTCACCGCAGAGGCCGTCGCCGCTCAGGTCGCAGCCGCCTTGCCGGTGTTGGTCGTCAGCGGCTGTTGTTTCCTCGACCCGCTGAACTATGAGCTATGAGGTGGAGTCGACGACGCCGCACCGGCATTCGCGGCCCCGAAGGTGACGTCCAGCTGACGGCCGAGGGGCCTCAGGGTGACTTCCAGCTGGCCGTCCTGTGGTACGGCCGCGACCGGCACGGTGCTCCGGAGCCGACCGTCACCGCGCTGACGCGGCCGATGGTAGGCGATCCACAGAACGCGTTGCGCGGCGTCCCCGTACCCGACTGGGCCCCGCTGGGTCTGCCCGGAGCGCCGGATCGGGGTTGGCAACTCGCGGCCCTGTGGCAGGACTGGGACGAACATGGGCGGCCGGTCGACAGCGTCAGCATCCTGACCGGTCCACAACAGGGCGATCCCAACCAGTTCCTGTTCGGCTATCGACCGCCAGGCCCCGAGGTGTCGTTCGAGGAGTCCCGGCAGTCGGAAGGCCAGGCGCAGGAGAACTATCGGGCGTGGCTGCGCGAACGAGTACGCGCAGAGGCGGCCGCAAGTGCTCCACCGCCCCAGGCGCCGGCGACACCGTCGGGGCCCGGTGCCTCGCAACAACAGGCCGCACAACAGCAGCCGCCCGTTCCACAGCAGCCACCGGCCGGTCAGCCCTCCGGTGCCCCGCAGCCGCCCCCGGCGGCGCAGCAACAGCCACCGGCCCCCCCGCCACCGCCTCCTGCTCCGCAGCTGCCGCCCGGCGTCGCACAACAGCAACCCGATGCTCCGCAGCAGCAGCCACCGGGAGTGCAGACACCCGGTCCTCCGCAGCCACCGGCAGCGCAGCAGCCATCCGGTGCTCCCCAGCCGCCGCCTACTTCGCAGCAGCAGCGGGGTGACCCGCCGACGCAGCCGATGCCGGGCGTCCAGCAGCAGCCGCCCGGGCGTGCACTGGGTACCCCGCCGACCCCGGCGGCGCCGCGGACGCAAGAGGGCGGCGCCCCGGGCGCCGAGCCGGACGAACGTGGTCCGGGCCGGCACCCGAAAACCAGCATCCACCGGCCGCTGCGGAACTGGCTGGTGGCGCTCGCCGCCGGCGCTGCCGGCGGCACCGTGGTCGGCGGCGTCATTGCGGCCGGTTCCAGCGTCCTGACGGCCAACCCGTTCGTGGGCGCCGCGCTGGCCGGACTGGCCACGCTCACCACGGTACGGGCGCGGCAGATCCTCGCCCGGCGTGCCGAACGTGGTCAGGAGACCGCCGTACCTCGGCACCAGGGCGATCCGGCGCAACAGGTCACGCCGAAGTCCGCCGCGCGGTACCGGGAGCGGCGGACGCGACAACGGCCGTCGCGGGCGCCCGGTCGGCGGCTGGGCAGGATCAAGCCGCTGACCAAGGAACGCAACCGTGCCGAGGGCGACGTCAAGTCGCGCCCGATGTGGAAGACCTACCTCGACCACATCATGATCACGTCCGGCCCGTTGCAGGGCGTCGCAGCGGCAACGTACGCGGTGTCCGGCAACTGGGGCCTGGTGTTGCCAGCGGTCCTGATGACACCGTTCATCTCGGCCGTGGGCCTCTACGGGATGCGCCAGCAGGAGAAGGCGAACGCCAAGGTGCAGGGCGCGCTCGAGGGTCAGGCGAAGACCCTGGGGGAGAACCAGCAGACGCTGTACGACAACCAACGTGGCTTGCTGAACACCCACGATCGGCTGGAGGGCCTGGTCGAGTGGGGTCGCAAGGTGGGCCTGATCCAGAATGAGCACATCGCCGAGCTCAGGCGGATCGGTGAGAAGCAGGACCGGGTGGACGACTTCCAGACCGGTCAGATCAAGGACCTGCGCGCGGTGGTCGGCGGGCTCGGTGAGCAGATCGAAGGGCTCGAGCGGGCGGTACAGGCCGGTACCGGTCACGGCACCGCTGAACACCGTGGCTCACCCGACCCACCGGCCGACCAGAACCAGGGCCGTGGCGCGAGTGGCAGACGCGGTGACGGCGACCCGAAGCGGCCGGCGGACGACCAGCGCGGTCCGAACCGCCAGCCGCCAACCCGCGGTCCCGACTAGGGAGCGGGTTAACCGAGGCGTCAGGTGAGGTTCACCGTCGCCACATGCGGCTTTACTACCTTCGATTTGGTCAGCTCGGCGCGTTCGACGTACGACGCGGCCGCACGGATCGGACCGGGGGTGCAATGCGGGTTCTCGTCGACCGACTTCCTCGGCACCGTCGCCGCCGGTCCACCGGCCCGCGGGTCCGCGGATGAGGGTGTGGTCGCGCCGCCCCCGTCACCGTGCCCGAGCCGGGGAGCAGGAAGCCACCGACCGCTGGTGGTCGATCCCCGAGTCGGCGCAGCAGCCGCCGGGCAACTGGCGGTTGGTCGTCAGCTGGCGGGACCACGAGGGGACGCCTCGCTTCCGGTACCTCAGCCAGACCATGTCCGGCGTCCCCCAGCGACTGCTCGCCGGCTACCACGTACCCGACGGGCTTGCGGTCGAACCCGCCGTGCCGTTGCCCGACCAGGGTTGGCAACTGGGCGCTCTGTGGCAGGGCAGGGACCAGCATGGCTCGCCGCAGTGGCGGATCACCCACATCAGCGGGCGGTTCGACGGCGACCCGCGGTACTTCGTCTACGGCTACCGCCAGCCCGGTCACGACCTGTCGCCGGCCGAGGCCGACCGCTGGGCGCAGCACGCACGCCACCGACAGGAGCAGGCCGCCGTACGTGCCAACGAACACCAGCCGACGGCGCAGGTGCCGCGCGGCCGCTGGGACGTCTTGCGTGGCGCCCGCGGTCGGGGCAGGCATCGCGGTGACCGTCGAACCGTCGGGCAGTTCGCGCGACGGAACTGGGCGCGGGTCAAGGATCGTGTCCGGCGAGGAGAAAGCAAAGAGCCGAAGCCGGTGCAACGGTTGTACGGGTACGAGATCAGCAAGTACCTGCTGCTCGACGCCGTCTCCATGGGCCGCACTGCAGCGGTCGGGGCCGCCGTGCTCTCCGGGTTCCAGGCGGGCGGTGTCGGACTCGCGGTCGCCGCAGGTGTCGCGGTGTGGGTGACGACGGCCACCACCAGGGGTGCGCTCTCTGCCACCGTCACGAAGCTGCGCGAGCGCGGCGACAAGCGGTGGGAGGATCGGCAGGAGAGCAAGCACGAGCGCAGCCTCCGCGCGGACGTAGCGCAGGACAAGCAGATCCAGCAGCTGAGCGCGGGCTACGAGAAGCTCAGGGACGACGTCGCCCAACTGCGCGCGGACGTCGCCAGGGGAGGTGGCCAGCCACCGCGGAGTGCGCCGAGCACCCGTCCGGTGGCGGCCGGCCTGCGGTCGGACGGCTGGCCGGCGGAGGAGCGTACCGACAACCCGGCGCCGCGGCGGGGAGGCGCCCGCGCCACCGTCGCCGGTCCGCGCGGCACCAGCAGGAGGGCTGCGCCGAGCGCACCGAGCCAGCCCGGTCGCGGCACCGGACGCCCGGGTGCGGAGCGCGCCGAGCCGCCCCGTTCACGCTTCTGACGGGCCCCGTCGGTTACCCCACGACCAGCGGCGATTCCCGTAGGGTGTGCTCGGTGGTTGGACGACAGCGAATCGGTGGGGCGTCGATGGTGATCGTGCCGGTGGGCTTGGACATGGGCCCGGTGTACGTACAACAAGATACCGCGGACCCGACTCTCCTGTACTACCAGGTGCATCTCGGTGGCAGTCCCGAGGAACTCGACGTCGCCGAGTACACGGTGTGGGCGTGCGCGTTCGCCGATCCGGACGCCCATCTGGACCTCAAGGTCGACCGCGCGCGGCTGGAGGAGGCCGTACACCAGCATCCGGCGCAGGTCGCCGACCCCGCCGCGGTCATTGGCCGGCTGGTGGAACGCGGTCTGCTCCTCGAGTTCGAGCCCGGTGCGGGCGACCGGCTCGCGGCGGTGTTCGGCACGCACCGGCTGTTCCCGCGCGCGCTCGGGCTCGGCAGCACCGCGCAACTGCCGTACATGTACGGCATCGGCTACGGCTCGAGCCGGTTCGCCGAGGTGCCGTCGAACGTGTACCACGTCTGGTCGTTCGGCATCGCCCTGCCGTCGCTGTGGCATGCCTGCAGGCAGTTCGCGGAGACGGTGGACCTCGACCTGCCGCCGTACGATGAGCCGCTCAACCTGACCGCAGGTGAGGTGGCGGACCAGGTGGCGGAGAACCTGCCGCTGTTGGTGAGCACGCGGGCGGCGTTCCTCGACGTGGTGAACTACGACCCGCCGGTGCCTCCGCCAGAGCCGGTGCCGTTGCCGCGTCGGGCGCCCGACGGACGGCCGCCGGTGCTCGTCCCCGTCGGGATGTCGTTGGGCTGGGACTACTGGTACGACGACCCGGAGCAGCGGGACGAGCAGTACTACCAGGCGCATCTGGCGTACGAGTACGCCGACCTGTCGCGGGCGGAGTTCACCGCGTGGCTGGCGGCGTTCAACGACCTGGGCCGGCATGCCAGGCACGAGGTGACCAGGGAGACCCTGGTGCGTGACCTCGCCGTGCAGGGCATGACCGACGCGGCGTACGTGGTGACGCGGCTGCTCGACCGTGGCCTGCTGGTCGAGTTCGAACCGAGCGAAGGGCCGGTGGAGCCGTTGCTCAGCGCCGTGCGTCTCTACCCGCTGGGCGATGGGCTGGGGAACACCCAGGAGCAGCCGGAGCTGTTCCGTCTCGGTGTCGAGGACGAGCCGCTGGTGGAGGTGGACGCCATCACGTACACAGTGTGGTCGTACGCACTCACCACCCCCACGGCGTGGGATGCCTGTGCCACACTCGCAGGGAGCTTGCAGGACGCGGCTGCGCAGGAGGAGGAACCGGAAGCCGTGACGGCTGAGAACGTAGCCCGGGCCGTAGCGGGGGCGTTGCCCGCCCTCATCTCCGCCGGCTGCGCGTACATCGACCCGGTGAGCCAGCCGTAATGTACGTGCCACCACACCTACGCATGCAGGCGGGCCTGTCGCCTACCGGACACCGTAACGCCGCGGGCCGCGGCCGAGCGGGCCCACCGCACGCGGCCGGGCGCGCCGGCCAGCCACCGGTGGCGCAACAGCGCGGCCGACACCGTGCGCAGAAGAACCCGGACAAGCAGGCCAAGCCGGGGAAGATGCGCAAGGTCGGCCGCGGCATCAAGGCGGCGGTGAAGGGTCTGTGGTGGCTCGGTGTCAAGGCGCCGATCGGCACCCTGAAGTGGGCCTTCAACTACGCCATGCGTCACCCGGTGGGCATGTTCCGGCCCAAGAACATGATCCAGGAAGGTCGACGGCTGAACGGCCAGTTCCAGCAGTGGCGTGCGGTGCGTGCCGAGGGCCGGATCGCCAACCAGGTGCCGAACGCCCGGCAGCAACCCGGACCGAGCCGGCCGGTCGACGTCGGCCGGCAGGCGACGCCGGCCCAACGTGGCCGCATGGCACGTCTGGCCGCACTGCCCGGGGTGCGGCACGTGGTCCAGGCCGTCAAGAACGTAGCGGAACGGATCAAGGCACGGCGTGAGACACGGCAGGCCCAGGAGCCGGGCCGCCGCCGCGACGGCCGCCGCGACAGGAACCAGCCGCCAATCAGACATGGGCGGCCCGCGCAGTCACCGCAGCAGATCCCACCGGCGGCGGACATCAACGCCCGCGTACAGCAGCTCGGCCAGGCCGCCGGCGTGCAGATGCCGCAGCAGCAGCCTGCGGTGGGGCGGGCGCCGGTGCCGCCGATGCCGCAGCAGGCGCCTGTGGTGGGTCGTGGGCAGGCGCTGCAGCCGGGTCAGGTGCCGCAGCAACCGCAGATGGCGCCGCAGGGCCAGCGGCCGGGGATGCCGCCACAGCAGGCGGTGCCGCAGCAGCCGCAGATGCCTCCGCAGCAGCCGGGTCAGGTGCCGCAGCAGGCGGTGCCGCAGCAACCCCAGATGGCGCCGCAGGGCCAGCGGCCGGGGATGCCGCCACAGCAGGCGGTGCCGCAGCAGCCGGGGCGCGGTCCCGCGCCGCAGGGTGCGGCACCACAGCAGCCGCAGGGGTTTGCGCCGGCGCCGCATGGGGGGCCACCACAACAGCCCGGGGGCCAGGCGCCGCAGCAGCCCGGCTCCTTTGCGCAGCCGCCACAATGGCAGAGCCAGGTCCAGGGCGGCGGTCCACGGGCGGTCAGTGCCTCCCGACCGCAGCAGCAGCAGCCGGTCAACCGGCACCCCGAGCGCAGCGGCCAACGCCCGGGCAGCGGTACGCCGGCACAGGACAGGGCAACCGAAAGTCGCCCGCAGCAGCAGGACCCGAACCGCAGCGCTCGGTAGCAGCGGCTAATGCCGTGGTGGGGCGGACGTAACGAGCGCGGCCAGTTCCGTGCGGTTGGCGATCTCCAGCTTGGCTGAGGCCAGCATCATTGAGGGTGGCTCGCAGCTTGGATGCTTCTATGTCTTGTCAAGCGGCGTGAGGGGCTCTGCTGACGGCGGTGGTGTGGGTTTCGAGACGCCGGCCGGTGCACGGTGCGTGATCTTCCTCGCCTCAACCTGTGGATGACGGCGACCATTTACCCGCGAATCTCCCGTACAGTTGTTTCGTTACGAACGAGGAGGAACGGCGGGCAGGTCAATGGTGATTGTCCCGGTTGGTCTCGACATGGGACCTGTGTATCCGGAGGACGGTCCTCCCGCGCGCCCGCCGAACTACTGCGAGATCCATCTCGGCGGTGAGCCGGAGGAGCTGACGGCCGAGCTGTACACCGTATGGTCAGCCGGCTTCGCCGACCCGGAAGCGCAGATCAACCTGAAGGTCGACCGCGACTGGCTGGTCGAGTACCTCCGCGACTTCGGCCACGAGCCGACCGGCCGGTTCCCCGACGCGTCGCCGCTCATCGACGAGCTGATCCACCGCGGCCTGCTGCTCGAGTTCGACCCCGAGGCCGGCGACCTCGAGCAGCTGCTCAGCAGGCACCGGCTGTATCCACGCGCCCTCGGCCTGGGCAGCACCGTGCACGAGCGCGAGCTGTTCGGGATCGGGTACGGGTCGAGCAGGTTCTGCGCGGTCGGTCCTGACGTGTACCAGCTGTGGTCGTTCGCCCTCACCTACCCGACCCTGTGGGATGCCTGCGCCGGGTACGCGTCCGGCGTCGACGCTGACCGCCCGCCCGACGAGGAGCCGTTGCACCTGACGGCGGACGAGGTCGCACGTAACGTCGCGGAGTGCCTGCCGATGCTGGTCAGCACGAAGGCAGCGTTCCTCGACCCGCTGAACTACGACCTGCCGACCGTCCCCGGCCCGGTCGAGTTCCCGACCGACGGTGGACGTTCGGCGTCGCCGGGCCGTACTCCGGTCATCGTTCCGGTCGGCGTCCCGATGGGTTGGGACTTCTGGGAGGGCGATCCCGCGGACCGTCCCGACCAGTACTACCAACTGCATCTCGGCACCCGCTACGTCGACCTGACCATGGAGGAGTTCCTCGCCTGGCATGCCGCTGCCGACGGCTTCCAGCAGCACGTGCGGCACCAGGTCACGAAGACGACGCTGGTCGAACACCTGCGGTCCGCCGAGGGTCTGCCGAACGCCGAGGACCTGGTCGCCGGCATGCTGGCGCGCGGGCTGCTCGTGGAGTTCGATCCCGTGCAGGGCCCGCTGCGCGACCTGTTCCGTGCCGTACAGCTCTTCCCGTTGGGCGACGCCTACGGGAACACACCGCAGCGTCCTGATCTCTACGGTCTCGGGGTCGAGGGGGAAATCTTGTTGTCGATAGAACCCGAGCCGTACATGATCCGGTCGTACGGCCTGACGTGCGCGTCCCTGTGGGACGCCTGCACCGCGCTGGCCGAGGGTGCCGACGAGGGGCTGCCGCCTGGCGAGACCCCGGTCGGGCTCAGCCCTGAAGACGTGGCGAGGTCCGTGGCCATCGTGCTGCCGGCGATGATCTCCGCCGGCTGCGCGTTCATCGATCCGCTGAACTACGCGCTATGAGCGGGCCGATGCACAAGCGCAGGCAGCGCGATCCGGAGCGTACTCCGCGCGTGGGCGGAGCCGCCCGCGTGGCATTCGAGGCGGAGCTCTTCGGTCGGAAGTTCTCCTTCACCGTCAGCACGGAGGGGCGCGTCGACGCGGGCCGCAGCGTCGACCAGGAGACGCGCAGGCACCGTCGTTCCAGGCACGCCGCCGACCGCGAGCAGACGAGACGGCGGGCGGACGGCCGAGCCGAGCAGCAGCCGAGTCGGGAAGGCGCCACGGTCGACCAAGGCGTGCGGCGAGGCGAGGGGTGGCTCAGCCGGCTGCGTCGGCTGCCTGGTCGACGTCGTGCTCCGTCGCGCAGCCAGGCTGCGGAGGTGGAAGGGCGCGCCGGCACTCCACCCGACCAGCAGCAGGAGAACGAGCCGAACCGTAGCCGCGGTGGTCGGCACCGTGCCCGCCGGGCCGAGACCCGCCGTGCGGCCTTGGCACGACAGGTCCGCACCGGTGTGGAGTGGCTCGGCCAGACGCGTGCCGGTGGTGCCGTTCAGCGCACCTGGGCAGGTGCGCGAAGTAGGTTCCTGCCGGGGCGCACGAACGAGGGCAAGACACCGGGTGTCTTCGCCCTGCTCCTCAAGGACAAGCAATTCCGCCAGGCCGTTAGCGCGGAGGCGCGTACCGAGGTGCCGAAGTTCCGCGTCGTGGGCGTGACGGGCCTGGTGGTGAGCACCGCGGCGAGCATGGCTGCGGCAGGTATGACTGACCAGCCGATCCTGAACCCAGGCACTGCGGGCTTCGCTGCTGCTCTCGTCTGGGCCCTGCGGCCGCAGGGTTACCTGGGGGCCGCGGCCGCTGTCCGGGCAAGGGGGCGGGACGCGGACGGCAAGTGGTGGTCGCAAGAGGCCGGACAGGCCGCGCGCGAGCAGGACGGGGGTAAGCGAACGAACGAACCTGCCGGGTTGGGATCGCGGGAAGCTGGCCGCGAGGAGCCGGTGGGTTCCGCGGAGCTGGACGAGCGCCTGGCCCGGCTGCCCGGCGGTCGGCCGGACGCCCCGTCCGTCGATTCACAGCAACAACGGCCGGTCGGGGAGAACGACGAGCGAGCTCCCGCTCAGGCGCAGCAGGAGGTTGGTGGCCGGGCAACGTTGGGTGCCCCGCCGACACCCGCGCAGGAACCTGAGCAGCAACAGACGCCGGCCGCTGGCAAACCGCAGCAGGCCCAGGGGCAACAGGTCGACCCGCGGCAGGCGACGATGGTGGAGGCCGCGCAGTGGCGCGACCTCGCAATGCGTGGGGCCGAGGACGCCACCCAGCGGCGCGACAAGGCGCAGCAGGACGTCGAGTACCTGACCGGCATCCAGGCGCAGGCCGGCAACGAGGCACAGCAGCAGGAGCAGATCCGGCACAACGCCACTGCCTGGGCCGGCTACTACCAGCAGGAAGCCCAACGTCACCAGCAGGAGTTCCAACAAGGTGCCCCGTGGGCCGAACAGCAAGCCGCCGCTGCACAGCAGGCCGCGCAGCAGGCGCAGCAGGCGGCGATGGTGGCCGCGCAGAGCCGCGACGTCCACGCACGCAACGCGGGTGAGATCGGCCAGCAGCTGGAAGCCGCCAAGCAGCAGGTGACCGGCGCCGAGACCGAGCGGCAACAGTACCTGCAGGCCGCCGGCCAGGCCGAGCACCTGCTGACGTCGCTGGAACAGCAGCAACAACCGGGACAGACCCAGGAGCAGCAGCCGGTGTGGCCGCAGCACGACCAGGATCGGGCGCAGGGGCAGCCGCCGAACCAGCCGCAGCGCGACCCCCACTTGGTGCAGGGGCAGGTTCAGCAAGGCACGCCCGGTCAACCGCAGCCCACGCCGCCTGGTCGTGAGCAGTCCGAGGAGCCGGCCGGCCCGGTGCCGACGGGCGCGCCGCAGCAGCCGCCCCAGCCCGGTGCCTTCGTCGCTCCCCAGCCGACACACCGTGGCGGCGAGCAGGCCCCGACCGAGCGACCGGCCGCTCCGACACAGCAACCGACCGGCGGCAAGCCGGGGAAGTTCGCCGACCAGTTCCGCGACGGCCGGCACTCCGTCGGATACAGCCAGACCGGCCGGCGTGGCCCCAATGCGGACCGACGCACCAACGACCGCGACAAGACCGAACGGCCAGGCCCCAACGGACCGGGACACACCCCCGGCCCGAGCTGACGTCAGCCACACGAGCACTACGGCGCGGCCGCCGGCAACGGCCGCGGGATCCCATGCACCCACGGCCGGCCACCAGCCACGAGGCCGGGTAAGCATTCACCACCGGGCGCTTGCCGACGTGACGCCCGGCGGGCCCGAGCTTTGGCGGCCATGGCCGGGCCCAGGCCGCGCTTCCAGGCGAGCCGACGAGCGGACACACGTTCCTACCCGCCGCGGCTTGGGTACATGCTCGGGCCGGACACGCGTGGCCGGGGCCGAGTTGCCGGGGTCCGGGCGCGCGCACGACCGGGTCGGGCACGCACCCTGGGCGAGCTGGCGGTGCAGGGTCCCCCGGCCGGGCGAGGTTAGCGGGCGGGGGCGTCTGTGCCTGGCTCGCGGTCGTCGCGGCGTTGTTGGCGGTGGGCGGCTGCGGCGGCGCGTTGGCTGGTCAACTGGTCGTCGGCCTGTTGGGTGCGTTGCACTGCGGTCTCGTCCTGTTCGTCGCGTTCGTCCGTGGCTTCACGCGTGCGTGGGGTGGTGTTGCGCTCCCGTCCGCGGCCGTCGTCTGCCGGTTCGGATCCTGGGTCGGTCATAGCAGCCCCTTTCCGGCGGAGGCTCTCACCATACCGGCGCCCGACGCGCCACAGGGCCGGTCGATGCTTACCTTCGGCAGTACCGGCTGCACAATCCACCGGGGTACCGTGCCTCGGTGAGCAGGGGGTTGCCCGCATGGGCACGGATCGCGCGGCCGCGGTGGCTGTGGCGTGACCGCAGGACGATCCTCGTCGACGGTGTGCTGAGCCTGGCGTGCAGCGTGCCGGTCGTGGTCGGCGCCATCGGGACGCCGTGGTGGACGTTCCCCCTCCGGGTGCTCGTCGTCACCGCCCTCATCGCAGGCGCGCGCCTGTACCCGCTCGCGTCGCTCGCCGCAGTCCTCCTCGGCGCGTTGCTCGACGCCAACGTCATCTTCATGGCGCCGGTCCTCGCCCTCCTCGCCGGTCGGCGGATGCCCACGGCTCGCCCCGCGCTCGTGGTCTTCGCCGCGGTGGTCACGGTCGGCAGCGTCGCCACGCCGCTGCTCGGCATCCCGCTCAACGAGTGGGTGAGCGGCATGGTGATCCTGCTGCTCACCATGGTCTTCCCGTGGCTGGTCGGACGCAGCTGGCGGCAGTACCAGGACCTCGTACGGGCCGGCTGGCAGCGCGCCGACCAACTCGAACGCGAGCAGGAGATCGTCTCAGCGGAGGCGCGGCTGCGTGAGCGCGCACGGATCGCGTCCGACATGCACGACTCGCTCGGGCACGAGCTGAGCCTGCTCGGCGTCCGCGCAGGCGCACTCGAGCTGGCACCAGGGCTGACCGACGAGCACCGCGCCGCCGTGCGCGAGCTCAGGGCCGGTGCCGCGGACGCGACCGAGCACCTGCGCGACATCATCGGCGTGCTGCGCGAAGACACCGAGCACGCCCCGACCGGACCGGTACGCGAGAGCATCACGGCCCTCGTGCAGCGCGCCAACGCGTCCGGGATGGAGGCACGTCTCGACGTGGACGAGGCGACCGAAGGGCCGCCCCCGCCGGCCATGGTCGACCGGGCCGCGTACCGGGTGGTGCAGGAGGCGCTGACGAACGCCGCGAAGCACGCACCCGGCACCGCGGTCACCGTCCAGGTACGGCGCACCACCGCGGAGACCGTCGTGCGGGTACGCAACGACCAGTCGCCCGACGCTCGGCCGGCGCCGTCGGGCGGACGCGGTCTGGTCGGGCTGGACGAACGGGTGCGGCTGGTGGGCGGCACGCTGCGCACGCACGCCACCGGCGGCGGCTTCGAGCTGGTCGCGAGCCTGCCGCATACGGCCGACGGCGGCGCGCAGGCGCAACCGACCGAGCCCGCTGCGGCCGACGCCGGCATCACGGAGTCGGCTCGGCGACTGGCGCACGCGAGCCGCCGGGTCCGCCGCAGTCTGGTGGCGTCGCTGGTGATCCCCGGCGCGATCGGCGGGTTGCTCGTCGTCGTGATGGCCACCCAGTACGCGTACAAGGCGTACGCGTCGACGATGTCGCCGCAGACGTACCGGGAGCTACGGGTCGGGCAGGAGCGGACCCGCGATGGCCGGGTCGTTGCCCAGCCGGGAGTACACCGAGCGGGCGCGGGTGGCCGAGCCGGCCAAGCCGCAACGGGCACGCTGCGAGTACTACCGGGTCGAGCGCAACATGTTCAACCTGCCCTCCGACGTGTACCGGCTGTGCTTCGTCGACGGGCGGTTGGCGGACAAGCACCGCATCGTCGTGGTCCGCCCGTGAAGGAAGGGAGAACGCGATGATCCGGGTACTGCTCGCCGACGACGAGGGCATGGTGCGCGCAGGTGTGCGCGCGATCCTCGAGACGGACGCGGAGCTCGAGGTGGTGGCCGAGGCCGACGACGGTCGCGCGGCCATCGACCTGGCGCAGCGGCACCGGCCGGACGTCGCGCTGCTCGACATCAGGATGCCCGAGGTGGACGGGCTCGCCGCGGGCGCGGAGATCAAGGCGTCCGTACCCGACGTGGCGGTCGTCGTGCTCACCACGTTCTCCGAGGACGAGTACATCGCCAGGGCGCTGGGTGACGGGGCGAGCGGTTTCCTGCTCAAGTCCGGTGACCCGCGGGAGCTGCTCACCGCCGTGCACGCGGTGGCCGGTGGCGCCGCGTACCTCTCGCCGCGGGTGGCGAAGCGGGTGATCGCCGAGCTGGCCACCGGCGGCTCCGGCGGCCGGATGTCGCGCAGTGCCGCGGCCAAACAACAGGTGGCGTCGTTGACCAACAGGGAGCGGGACGTGCTCGGCCTGATCGGCGCGGGCCTGTCGAACGCCGAGATCGGACGCCGGCTCTACCTCGTCGAGGGCACCGTGAAGGCGTACGTGAGCAGCATCCTCACCAGGCTGGAGGCGAAGAACCGGGTGCAGGCGGCGATCGTCGCCTACGAGGCGGGGCTGGTGCCGGTCGAGGACTGACCGGGCACGGCGGACAGCGCCGCCGCGCGCGACCTGAGGTACCGCTGCTCAGGGACGCTCAGCGTGCGGCGGGCGGCGGTGAGGTAGGCGTCCCTCGCGGCGTCGCGGTCGCCGACCAGCTCGAGCAGGTATGCGCGCACCGCATCCACCCGGTAGTGCCCGGCGAGCGCGTCGTCGGTCGAGGCGGTGGTCAGCTCACCCAGGGCCGCCGCCGCGCCGTGGACCATCGCCACGGCGACGATGCGGTTCAGGGTGACCATCGGCCCGGGCGCGGCGGCGCGGAGCAGGTCGTACAGCCCGAGGATCTGCGGCCAGTCGGTGTTCTCGGCTCGTTCGGCGTCGGCGTGCACGGCGGCGATGGCAGCCTGCAGCTGGTACGGGCCGACGGGCCCGGCCGCGAGCGTGCGCGTGACGAGCGCGGCCCCTTCGTCGATGGCCGGCCGGTCCCACCGGCTGCGGTCCTGCTCGGCGAGCGGTACGAGCGCACCGTCGGGACGGGTGCGGGCCGGCCGCCGCGCGTCGGTGAGCAGCATGAGGGCGAGCAGACCGGCCACCTCGCCGTCGTCCGGCAGTAGTGCCTGGAGCTTCCTGGTGAGCCGGATCGCCTCGGCCGTGAGCTCGACCCGCAGCAGTGCCGGGCCGGAGCTCGCGGCGTAACCCTCGTTGAAGATCAGGTACAGCACCTTCAGCACCGCGGCGACCCGCTGCGACCGTTCCGCCGGCGGCGGCAGCCGGAACTCCGCCCCGCTGGCCCTGATCCGTTGCTTCGCCCGGCTGATGCGCGGGCCGACGGTCGACTCTGGCACCAGCAACGCGCGCGCGATCTCCGCCGTGGTCAGGCCGCCTACGGCCCGCAGCGTCAGCGCCACCTGCGACGGGAGCGTGAGCGACGGATGGCAGCAGAGCAACAGCAGCGTCAGCGCGTCGTCCTCGGCCGGCGCCACGTCGCCGTGCGGTGGTTCGAGCTGCGCGGCGGTCGCCTCCCGCCGCCGGCGCGCGGTGTCGCTGCGCACCGCCTCGACCAGCCGGCGGGACGCGACCGTGACCAGCCAGCCCCGCGGGTTGTCGGGCACACCGTCGACCGGCCATTGCTGCGCGGCCGAGAGCAGGGCCTCCTGTACGGCGTCCTCGCAGCTGTCGAAGTCGCCGTACCGCCGGACGAGCCGCCCGACGACCTGCGGCGCGAGCGCTCGTAGCAGGCCCTCGACTTCGACCGCCGCCGTCACATCTCCACCCCGCCGAAGGTACGCACCGGCCGTACCTCGACCACCCCGGCCTCGGCTTCCGGAATGCGCGCCGCGATCTCGCAGGCCCGGTCGATGTCGCCGCACTCGACCAGGTAGAAGCCGGCCAGCTGTTCCTTCACCTCCGCGTACGGCCCGTCGGTGGTCATCGCCTCCCCGCCGCGAACGGTCAGGTGCTTGGCGAGCGACGAGTCGGCGAGGGACTCCGACACGATCATCTCTCCCGACGCGGCGAGCTCCTCGTTCAGCGCGGCATACGCCCGCAGCCCCGCGGCCCGCTCGGCCTCGGGCAGCTGCTCCCAGAGCTGCCGCGCCTGCGGGTTGGTGTAGATCAGAACCAGGTACTTCATCGGTACCTCCAGAATTTTCCACGATTCTCCGCCAGGGATGTCGAAACCGGCACCGCAGCTTCTACCAGGTTGCGAAGAGAGGAGAACACCATGAATGCGACCAAGCGCGAACGCCGGGCGGCCGGCCGGACCTACGACGAGTGGTTCGCCCTGCTCGACGAGTGGGGTGCGCCTGGCCGCCCGTACCGGGAGATCGCCGACTGGCTCGAACAGGAGCAGGGGCTAAGCAGTTGGTGGGCGCAGAAGCTGATCGTCGAGTACGAGCAGGCGCGCGGGCTGCGCGAACCGGGCGTACGGCCCGGCGGCACGTTCGCCGCCGGCGCCAGCAAGACGGTGAACGTGGCCGTCGAATGCCTATACGCCGCCGTCGTCGACCCGGCGGAGCGGGAGCGCTGGCTGCCCGGAGTCGTGCTGCGCGAACGCACCTCGCACGCATGCCGGTCGGCCCGCTTCGAGCGACCCGACGACGGCACCAGGGTCGCCATCACGTTCGAGGCCAAGGGAGCAGCCAAGAGCCAGCTCGCCGTGGAGCACGAGCGGTTGCCCGACGCGGAGACCGCGCAGCAGACCAAGGCCTTCTGGCGCGACCGCCTGACCGTGCTCAAGGCCGCGCTCGAGGGCGACACGGAACCGGAGGAACGATCATGACCGCACGTATCGACGGGGTGCGCACGGTGGGCATCCCGGTCAGTGACCAGGACCGGGCGCTGGCGTTCTACGCCGAGACGCTCGGGTTCGAGACGCTCATAGACGCGCCGGTCGAGCAGCTCGGCGGGCGCTGGATCGAGGTGCGCCCGCCAGGGTCGGCCGTCAGCGTCGCGCTGACCCCCGCACACGAGGCTGGCGTGGACACCGGGATCCGCTTCACGACCGACGATGCGGCAGCGCTGCACGCCCACCTGTCCAGTCGCGGCGTGGCCGTCGACGAGCTACTGCGCTGGGCGGGCGTGCCGCCGATGTTCGACTTCCGCGACCCGGACGGCAACGTGCTCTACGTCGGCGAACGTACCTGACGGCCTCCGCCACGACGGTGATGCCGGCGGCGAGGCCGAGGCCGAACAGCAGCCCGCGCACCGGGTCGGCCTCGCGAGACCACTGAGGTAGCCGATCAGCCCGCCGTACGTCCCCCAGGTGCCGGCTGCGAGCGCGGCGAACAGGGTGAACCGAGGCAGCGGGTACGCAACGGTGCCCATGGTGAGCGTCACGGCCGTCCGGCCGCCGGGGATGTAGCGCGCGACGACGAGCACGAGCCCGCCGCGTACGGCGAGCGCGCCTGCCGCCCGGTCGAGTGCACGCCTGCGCCGGGTGCCCGGTCGGGCCCGTGCCAGCAGCCGTGCGCCGGCCAGCCGGCCGATGAGGTACGCGGTGTGGTCGCCGGCGAACGCTCCGGCGGCCGCCACCGCGATGGCCGCGTACAGGTTCGGGTTGCCGGCGGCGGCGAAGACGCCCGCGGTGATCACCACGCTCTCGCTGGGGAACGCGGGCAGGAAGCCGTCCACCCAGGCGAGCGCGACCAGGATCAGGTAGATCCACGGCGAGGTGACGACGCCGTGCACGGCGTCCAGGATCGCCTGGCTCATCGCGTCCGGCCACTGGCGACGAGCGGCCGGGTGAGTCGGTAGCCACGCAGCAGGGTGACCGCACGGCCGGCCGGGCGGGCCAGCACCGCGACCGTGAGCACCCGCCAGGCCACGGCGACGGTGACGACCGCGGCGCCTGCGATGGCGGCGTGGTTGCTGGGCAGCGACCAGTCCCCGACGCCCGGGCAGGCGGCGATCGGTTGCACGTCGGGCACCGTCCGGCACGGCCGGTCCGCACGTACGCCCAGCTTGACCGCCTCGCTGGCCAGGTACGCGACGACGGTGGCCACCGGAGCGAGCAGCGCCAACGCCTGGCTGCCGTCGGGCAGTCGGCGGGAACGCCACCAGGCGGCGAGGAAGAACAGCGCGAACACGGCGAGGCCGGCCTCGGTACCGATCTCGACGAGCTGCTGCAGCCACGGCGGGCTCGCGGCGGCCAGCTCGGTGGCCGCGCGGTAGAGCTGCACGCTGATCTCGGGCGGGTGTGGGCTCGGCATGCCCTCGAACGTACGAACGGCCGGGCAGTGCTCACAGCGGTCGATCGGCGGCGACCGACCTGGTCTTTCGGCAGTAAGGACTGGACGGCGGCGGTGTAGCCGTGGAAGGTAGTCCTTCATGACTGATATCTCTGCGTTCGCTGAGCTGATCCCCAAGGATCACGGGCTCTGCGTTGAGCACCTCGCGCGCTGACGGCAGCGTGCAGGCGTCCGTGGTCAACGCCGGCGTGCTGCCGCATCCCGTCACCGGTGTGCAGGTCGTCGGGCTGGTGGCAATCGGCGGGTCCCGCAAGCTGCAGCACCTGCGCGCCGCCCCGCGCGCGACGATCGTGGCCCGGGCCGGCTGACAGTGGGCCACCGTCGAGGGGGACGCGGAGATCATCGGCCCGGACGACCGACATCCGGACGTCGACGACTCGGCGCTGCGAGCCCTGTTGCGCGACGTCTTCCGAGCCGCAGGCGGAACCCACGACGACTGGGACACCTACGACCGCGTCATGGCCGAACAACGACGGGCCGCCGTGCTGATCGCACCACGCCGCAGCTACGCCAACCCGTAGCCGGCGCTCACCGACCCTGCCAGTACCGCTCGTCTGGCTGGTGCCAGCCCTCTGGTGGTCGGTTGTGCTGCCCTGGGTGCTGAGCGTGTTGGGCCGGTCCGGTGCGTGCTTCGGCCGCGTTGCCGGCGAGCGCGGTGAACCAAGCGTTGCTCGGCGCCTTGAACTGCAAGACGATGGCCGGAATGACGAGAAGCATCGGCCACAGCCCGAAGGCGAACAGGCAGCCGACGACGGTCAAGGTCATGCGCACCCAGCTACTAGCGCCGCGGCGCATTGCCGCCGCGAGGACGATCACGGCCACCCCGACGCCGCCGAGGAGCACGAAGACCCACGGGCTGACGTTGGTGGAATCCGGCCCCTGCCGCGGCTGCGAACGCCGTTCCACATCCGCGCAGCAGCCTAACCGAAGTGCACGCCCCAAACGGGGTGGCTGCGGACCTGCGAAACGGGCCCCTGCATGGTGCAGGGGCCCGTTCGCTGGAAGTGTCGTGCGTTAGTTGTTCGGCACCACGTCGATGTCGATGGTGGCGCTGACCTCCGGGTGCAGCCGGATCGACACGGAGTGCTTGCCGACGGTCTTCACCGGTGCGCGTAGTTCGATGCGCCTGCGGTCGAGCTCGGGGCCGCCGGACTCCTTCACCGCGGTTGCGACGTCGGCCGCGGTGATCGATCCGAACAGCCGGCCGCCGTCGCCGGCGCGGGCGCCGACCTTGACGATCATGCTGCCGAGCTTGTCGGCGATCTCCTTGGCCTGGTCGAGGTCGCGGATCTCGCGCGCCGAGCGGGCCCGCTTGATCTGCGCGATCTGCTTCTCCTGGCCCTTGGTCGCCACCATGGCGTACCCGCGGGGCACCAGGTAGTTGCGCCCGTAGCCATCCTTGACGTCGACCACGTCTCCCGGCTCACCGAGTCCGGAGACCTCTTGCACGAGGACGAGCTTCATCATCTTCTCTTCCCCTCGACTCAGCGTGCCTGCATGGTGTACGGCAGCAGTGCGACCTCGCGGGCGTTCTTCACTGCCGTCGCGACGTCGCGCTGGTGCTGCCGGCAGTTGCCGGAGACGCGCCTGGCGCGGATCTTGCCGCGGTCCGAGATGAACTTGCGCAGCAGCGCGGTGTCCTTGTAGTCGACGTACGTGAGCTTGTCTTGGCAGAACATACAGACTTTCTTGCGCGGCTTGCGCACGATGTTCTTGGCCATCATGGAACTCCTTCTTCGAGTCCGCCTCGCGGCGGGATTGGCCGTGGTGTGGACAGAACTACTTGGTGGTGCTCGATCGATGCGGCGTCAGAACGGCGGCTCGTCGTACGAGCCGCCCGGTGCGCCGCCACCGGCCGGTGCCGGGGTCGCCCAGGGGTCGTCGGCCGGAGCGCCGCCGCCCGGCTGGCCACCGCTGTCACCGCCGAACCCGCCGCCTGAGCGGCTGGTCTTGGTGACCTTGGCCGACGCGTACCGCAGCGACGGGCCGACCTCGTCGACCTCGACCTCGTACACGGTGCGCTTCTCGCCCTGCTGGGTCTCGAACGACCGCTGCCTGAGCCGGCCGTTGACGATCACGCGCATGCCTCGCTGCAGGGACTCGGCGACGTTCTCCGCCGCCTGCCGCCAGATGTTGCAGGTGAGGAAGAGCGCTTCGCCGTCCTTCCACTCGCCGGTTTGGTTGTCGCGGTACCGCGGCGTGGACGCGACGCGGAAGTTGGCGACCGCCTGGCCGGACTGGGTGAAGCGAAGATTGGGGTCGTCGACCAGGTTGCCGACGATCGTGATCGGGGTGTCGCCTGCTGCCATCGGGCTACCTCCTGCTCAGCGGAGCTCCGGTCGGATCACCTTCGTGCGGAGCACGGACTCCTGCAGGCCGAGCTGCCGGTCGAGCTCCTTGACCGCCTCTGGTTCCGCGGTCAGGTCGAGCACCGCGTAGATGCCCTCGGACTTCTTCTTGATCTCGTAGGCGAGCTTGCGCCTACCCCAGACGTCGACCTTCTCCACGCTGCCGCCGCTGTTCTTCACGACGGTCAGGAACTGGTCGAGCGACGGGGCAACGGTGCGCTCCTCGACATCCGGGTCGAGGATGACCATCACCTCGTAGTGACGTGCGGACAACTGGTGCCTCCTTCGGACTCGGCGGCCACGGTCCTTCCGTGGCAGGAGGTCGTACGTCGTTCGGCCACGCAGCACCACGCCGACGGCAGCTCAGGGGAAGATCGACGATGCCTCGTAGCCGAAGCGCCACGTTCACCGACGTGGCGTACGCCAGCCTACCAGCGCCGACGGACAGCCCAGGCAGCTGTCCACAGCCTGGTCACCCAGAGCCCCGTGCGGCGGCGAGCAGGGTGGCGGCGGCGGTACGGGCGGTGGTCGTCGGGTCGGGGTCGGTGCCGAGGCCGTGCGCCACGCAGGCACCTTCGAACAGCAACAGTAGCTGTGCGGCCAGCGGGCCAGGGGCGGCGACTCCTGTGGCCGTGGCCAGCTCTGCGAGGTACTCCTGCACCCAGTGCTTCTGGGCAAGCACCGCCTCCCTTCCCGGGTGGTGCGGGTCGGTGAGCTCGGCGGACGCGTTCACGAAGCCGCAGCCGCGCGGGGTGTGGTTCTCCTGCCGCATCCACGCGCCCAGCCCGTCGAACGCGGCCAGCAGCCGCCGCGCGGGGTCGCCGGCGCCGTGCTCGTCCACGTACCCGGTGAGGAAGGCGCGCCAGCGCTCGTCGCGCACCCGTAGGTACGCGCTGACCAGCGCTGCCTTCGAGCCGAACCGGTCGTACAGGGTCTTCTTCGTGACCCCGGCCTCGGCCGCGACCAGCTCCACCCCGACCGCGCCGATGCCGCGGGTGTAGAAGAGCTCGCTGGCGACCGCCAGGATGCGCTCGCCTGCGGGGGTGAGGTGGGCGGCGGGCAGTGTGCTCATCGGCGCTCCTTTTCATCGGAAGACTACACTGACAGTATACTGACCGGTATGGTTACCTGCCAGGCATGAGCGTGTTTCGTGCGGTCGCCGGTGGCCGTGGAGTGGACGCGGCGCTGGCCGTCGGCTTCGTCGTGCTGTGGAGCTCCGGCTTCGTCGGGGCCGAGCTGAGCAGCCGGGTCGCCGTCATCACGACCGCGCTGACCTGGCGGTTCGTCGTCTCCGCGGTGTTGCTCGCCGGCCCGCGGCGTCGCCGCGGCTGACCCGCCGCGCGGTACGGGTGCAGGCCGTCGTCGGCCTGCTCGGCCAGGCCGGCTACCTGGCCGGCGTGGTGTACGGCATCCAGCTGGGCGTGCCGCCGGGGACGGCGGCGCTGATCGCCGCCCTGCAGCCGCTGGTGACCGGGGTGCTGAGCGGTCCGTTGCTCGGCGAGCGGGTGGACAGGTGGCAGTGGCTCGGCCTCGCCATCGGGCTCGGCGGGGTGACGCTGGTCGTCGCAGGCGACCTCGCCGTCCCGCAGGGCACACCGCCGTGGGCGTACGCGCTGCCGTTCGCGGGGATGGCCGCCCTGGTCGCCGCGACGATGGTCGAGCGCCGGTGGGGCGCGACCACCGGCGTGGTCGACGGCCTGCTCGTGCAGACCGCCGCCAGTGCCGCGGTGTTCGTCGCCGTGGCCGCAGGCACCGGGACGTTGCTGCCGCCGGCCAGCCCGCTGTTCTGGGTCGCGGTGGCCTGGACGGTGGTGCTGTCCGGCTTCGGCGGCTACGGCACGTACTGGCTGACGGCCAGGCGCGCGGGCGTGGTGCGGCTGAACGTACTGCTCTACCTCACACCGCCGACCACCGCGCTGTGGGCGCTCGGCATGTTCGGCGAGCCGGTCGGGCTGCTCGCCGTGCTCGCCGTGCTCGGCATGCTCGCCTGCGGCCTCGCCGTGGTGCTCGGCTACGGCCGGGCACGTCCCCGGCGAGTGGCGACTCCGGTCGCAGTGGCGCCGTGCCGGGAGTCGGCCTGACGGTCAGCCCGCCGCCGCGACCGCGGTGACCGCCCGGTCGATGCCGTCGTCATCGACGTCGAGGTGGGTCACGCAGCGCACCCGGGTGGCGCCGCGGACGTCCAGGACGACGCCGGCCTCGGCCACCTCCTTCGCGATGCCGTACGCGTCGGGCAGGTCGAGCAGCACGATGTTCGTCTCCTGCCGGCGCGCGACGGGCTCGATGCCGGGCAGCGCGGTGAGCTCCGCGGCGAGCCTGGCGGCCCGCCGGTGGTCGTCGGCCAGCCGGTCGACGTGGTGGTCGAGCGCGTAGAGCGCCGCGGCGGCGAGCATGCCCGCGCCCTGCCTGGACGCACCGCCGCCACGCCTCCGCCATCAGCTCCTCGCTGCCGGCAAGCACCGCGCCTGCAGGGCAGCCGAGCCCCTTGGAGAAGTCCACCCAGACGGTGTCGAACAGCGCGCCGTACGACGCCGGTTCCGTGCCGGTGGCGACGGCGGCGTTCCACAGCCTGGCGCCGTCCAGGTGCGTCCGCAGGCCCTGCTCCCGCGCGGCCGCGGTAACGGCCTGCAGCTACTCGAGCGGCCACACCCGGCCACCGGCCTGGTTCACCGTCTGCTCGAACGAGACCATCCGGGTGCGCGGGCCGTAGCGGCTGGCCGGACGGATCGCCACTTGCAGCGTCTCGACGGTGAAGGTGCCCTCGGGCACGTCCGGCGTGCTGTCGAGCGGTGTCGAGATGCCGCCGGCCAGCCGGGCGAGACCGCCGGCCTCGGCGTTGAACAGATGGCACAGCCGGTGCGCGAGCACCTCGTCGCCGCCGCGCCGCACGTGCAGGAGCGACGCGATCACGTTGCACATCGTGCCGGTGGGCAGGAACAGCGCCGCCGGCTGGCCGAGCAGCTGCGCGCAGCGCCGCTCGAGCTCCGTGACCGTGGGGTCCGCGTGGTACTGCTCGTCGGCGATGGTGGCTGCGGTCATCGCGGCCTTCATCGCCTCGGTCGGGCGCGAGACGGTGTCCGACACCAGTAGCACGTTGTCGGGGTTGGTGAGCGCGCTCTCCTCCGTCATGATCACGTGACCGGTCCTCCATCCGTGCCGTGGCGTACCCGCAGCATGCTACGGGCAACCGCGGGTGGCGGCCGTGGTGTCGGCGCCGGCACGTAGGCTCAGCTGCGTGCCACGTATCGGAGCGCATGTCGACCAGACCGAAGCACTCACCCAGGTGAAGGCCCGCGGGGCGGAGATCGCGCAGACCTTCCTCGGTGACCCGCAGGGCTACAAGGGGCCGAAGGTCCCCGAAGGGATCGAGGAGCTCGCGCCGGCGGGCATCGACCTGTACATCCACTCGCCGTACCTGGTGAACGTCGCCACCACGAACAACCGCATCCGCATCCCCAGCCGCAAGCTGCTCACCCAGCACGCCGCGGCGGCCGCGAAGCTGGGCGCGAAGGGGCTGATCGTGCACGGCGGCCACGTGCTGAAGAACGACGACCCGGCCGTCGGGTACGAGAACTGGCGCAAGGTCTTCGAGCGCGGCGAGTTCGAGCTGCCCATCCTGATCGAGAACACCGCCGGCGGCGACAACGCCATGGCGCGTACGTTCGACTCGCTCGCCCGGCTGTGGGAGGCCCTGGACGGTTTCGACGTCGGCTTCTGCCTGGACACCTGCCACGCGCACGCGGCGGGGGAGGACCTCGACGGCATCGTCGACCGGGTGCGGGCGATCACCGGCCGCATCGACCTGGTGCACGCGAACAACAGCCGCGACACGTTCGGTTCCGGCGCCGACCGGCACGCGAACATCGCGTCCGGCGAGATCGACCCGCAGGCGATCGCTGCGGTGATCAAGGCGGCGGACGCCCCGGCGCTCGTGGAGACCCCGGCCGAGGGCCAGGAGGACGACATCGCCTACCTGCGGGAGCAGCTCGCCGGCTGACCCGGTCGGCGGTTCAGGCCACCGGCAGCGGGCCGCGGCTCAGCACCGTCCGGATCGCGAACGTGCTGCGCGCGTCGGTCACCGGCTCGATCGCGAGGATCTGGTCGAGCAGCAGTTGTTCGTACGAGCCCAGGTCGGGCACCACCGCCTCGACCAGGAAGTCCGCCCCGCCCGACACGACGTGGCACGCGACGACCGCGGGGATGGACGTGAGCGCCTCCTCGATCCGGCGGGACGTCTCGCGCGAGTGCTGCTCCACCTTGAGCGACACGAACACGGTCAGGCCGAGGCCCAACCGCTGTCGGTCGAGCTCGGCGCGGTACCCGCTGATCACGCCGGCGGACTCCAGCGCCTTGGTGCGGCGTAGGCACGACGACGGGGACAGCGCGATGGAGTCGGCGAGCTCGACGTTGGCGATGCGACCGTCGACCTGCAACCGCTGCAGGATCTTGCGGTCGACGTGGTCGAACTGAGCAGTTGGCATGATGTTCGTCCGTTCTCGATGATCGTGACGCAGAATTGCGTAGCTGGGTCTTCTATAAGCAATGTTTGCACGCCGATGCCGGGGGATTCGAGCGATGCTGTCCGCGTGACGAACACTGGTCTGTCGAACACCCGCGGCGCCGCGATGTACGTCGGCGCACTGCTCGGGCCGAGCCTGCTCCTGCTGCCCGGCTTGGCCGCACACCTCGCCGGTCCCGCGTCGGTGCTCGCCTGGGCCGGCATGCTCGTGGTGTCCGCCCTCCTGGCGTGGGTCTTCGCGGCGCTCGGCGTCCGCTTCGGCGGCAGCGGCGGCGTGGTGGGATACGTCCGGGCCGGCCTGGGTACCCGCGCCGGGCGCGCGACCGGGTGGTCGTTCCTCGCCGGCGTGGTGCTCGGCGCACCCGTGGTGTGCCTGATCGGCGGTGCGTACGTCGCGGACCTCGTCGGCGGCGGACGCCTTACGACCGTCGTCGCTGCGGTCGTGTTGCTCGCCGCCGTCGTGGGCCTGACGCTCGGCGGCGCACGTGCCAGTACGACGGTGCAGCTCGTCCTGGTCGCGGTGCTCGTGGCGCTGGTCGCGGTGGCGGTCGTCGGCGGTACGCCGTCGGCGCGCGCCGCCAACTGGACGCCGTTCCTGCCGCACGGCTGGACGTCGATCGGCAGCGCGAGTGCCGTCCTGATGCTGTCGTTCGTCGGGTGGGAGGCGATCGCGCCGTTGACGTCGCATCTGCGCGACCCCCGTCGGCAGCTGCCGTGTGTCATCGGCGCAGCGTTCGCCGTGACGGCGACCGTCTACCTCGCGCTCGCGGTGACCGCGATCGGTGTGCTCGGACCGGCGGCCGGCAGCACGGTGCCACTTGCCGACCTGCTGCAGGCCGCGGTCGGCGCCGTCGGGCGGGGCCTCGCCACGGTGGCCGCCGTCGCCTTGACGCTCGCGGCCACCAATGCGTACCTGACCGGCGCCGCCGCGCTCGCCACCGAGCTGACTCGTGACCGGCGTCGTGGACCTGTCGACACGCGTCTGCTGCAGCTCGGCATCGTCGTCACGGGTGTCGTGTTGTTCGCTGCCGTCGCGTTCCGGCTGGTCGGGACCGCGGACTTCGTGACGCTGCCGACCGCCCTGTTCCTCGCCGTCTACCTCGGTTGCACGGCGGCAGCCGTCCGCGTGCTCGACGGCCCGGTACGGATCGCGGCGGCGGTCGCGTTCGTCGCCGTGGCGGTCGTGTTCGTGTTCGCGTTCACCGGTTGGGCGGTGGCGGTCGCCATGCTCGTGGCGGCGGCGGGATTCCTGGCACCGAGCCGGCGCGACGACGCGTTCAACGCCGTTCGATCGCGATTTCAGCGGGATTTCAGCGGTCGTACCTAACGTCGCCGCGATGTTTGGCAGCGACTCCAGGGCCTTGCGCGGCTCGCCGCAGGCGTACGTGGTGCTGGTCGGCGACAATGACCAGGCCACGGCGGTCGCGGGCGAGCTGCGGCGCTGTCTGGCCGCGGCGGGCAGCCACGCGAGGGTCTTCGTGCCGCCGGTGCGCGGCCGGGAGTTCTTCGCCGCGCGGCTGCAGCCGACGCTGAGGCGGTGGTGGTCGTATCAGGCCACCGGTACGCCCCTGGAGTCGGCCGCGTTGGTGGCGACCACCGCTCGCCAGGTGCCCGCGGTAGCGCGGACGATCTACCTGCCGGCCAGCAGCGGCGGCGCGGCCTCGGGCGTCTACGGTTCGGCTCTGCACCGGATACCGGCACGCAGCATCGGCGAGTTCGCCCGCGGCTCCGACTGCGGCTCCGACTGCGGCGCCGCCACCTCCGCCTGCGGCTCCGACTGCGGCGCCGCCACCTCCGCCTGCGGCTCCGACTGCGGCGCCGCCACCTCCGACTGCGGCTCCGACTGCGGCGCCGCCGCCTCCGCCGGCGCCGGCATGACGGGGGTGCGACAAACCTTGGGGTCCCGCCGCTGCGGCAGGGCCCCAGAGTCTGGTGCCGGCGGGGGAGCGAGCCGGCGCGGGTGGACGGCTTCTGCGGGGGTACGGCAGCAACGGGTAACGGTGGTCGGCCGGCGTCAGGTCGTTCGCTGTGGGTACGTCGACCACCGTCCTCGTGTGGCGTGGGGCTTCGTCGACGGCTTCGACTCGGGAGGGGCAGCGGCGAGAGTCGGTCGGTCCCAGTGGTCGGCCCCCTCGTCCGAAAGCGCGCTAGCTACGGGAGCGGGTCGAGGTGGTCGGCGCCGTAGTGGACGCCGAGGGCGCGGCGCGCCGCGTCCATCGTGGTGAGTACGGCGATCGAGTCGTCCAGGGCGAGCAGGGGGCTCTCCGTCTCGCCCGTGGCGAGTAGCCGCTCGACCTCTGCGGCCTGGTACTGCATGCCGCGTCCGCTGAACGGCTCGTCGAAGGTGGCCGTGACCTCGTCGTGGTTGTCGTAGACGGTGACCCGCGTCGGCGTGTACCAGAACGGCGCGATCTCGATCCTGCCCTTGGTGCCCACCACGGTGGCGTTGTTCGGGCCGCGCACCTCGCTCGACGAGAACGACGTGGAGACCACGCCGTTCGCGTGCGTCAGTACGGTCGCCACCGACGCGTCCACGCCCGTGGTCCGCAACGTGCCGCGGGCCAGGACCTCGGTGGGCGGGCCGGCCAGGTCGTGCGCGAACGACAGCGGGTAGACGCCGAGCTCGAGCAGCGCGCCGCCGGCGAGGTCGGGGTCGTTGAGCCGGTGCGCCGGATCCGCCGGCAGCTGTTGTGCGTGGTCCGCGTGCAGGGTACGCACCTCGCCGATCCGGCCGCTGCCGACGACGTCCCTGACGAAGTGCATGTGCGGCAGGAACCGGGTCCACATGGCCTCGAGCACGAGCAGCCGCTTGCTGCGCGCGAGCGCGGCCAGCTGCCGTGCCTCGGCGGCGTTGACGGTGAACGACTTCTCCACGAGCACGTGCTTCGCCTGCTCGAGCGCGGCGGTGGCGTTGGCGAGGTGCAGGTTGTGCGGCGTCGCGACGTAGACGACGTCGACCTGCGGGTCCGCGACGAGCTCGTCGTACGAGCCGTGCGCCCGCTCGATGCCGAACTCGTCGGCGAAGGCCCGCGCGGTCGCGTAGGACCGCGAGCCCACGGCCGTGACCCGGTGCCCGTGCACGAGCAGGTCGCGGGTGAAGATCCTGGCGATGCCGCCGGTGGCGAGGATGCCCCAGCGCACGGTGCCGTCGGACGTGGGGGCGACTGCGTCGTCGAGAACCATCGCGTTGCTCCCCTACTCCGGCTGCTCCGCGACGAGGCGGAACAGGAGCGCCTGCTCGGGGTAGAGCATCGGTCCAGGCAGCCCCACGGTCGCGAGCGTGGCGCCGGAGACGGTCATCGGTTCCGCCCACCAGTCCGGGGGGCCGCCGCGGGTGCGGACCAGAGCGCCGGCGGACAGCTGTACGGGTTCGATCCGGTACGCCAGACCGGAATCGAGGCCGGGCAACCGCACCCGGCCAGGCTGGGCCGCCGGCATGGTGTCCATGGCGACCAGGGCGAACAGCGCCCGCCGCCGGTCCCGGGCGACGACGCCGTGACCGAGGTACGTCTCGTCGGGGTAGTCGCAGTTGACCGTCGTGCCGTTGTGCAGCAGCGCGCGTTCCTTCTTGTACAGCGCCACCCATGCCGCGAGCTCGTCCAGCTCCTCCGGCGACGCCGCGCGCAGGTCCCACTCGATGCCGAAGTGGCCGAACAGCGCGGTGGCCGCCCGGAACGCCAGCGTGTGGGTACGGCCGGTCGTGTGCGCCGTCGGCGCGCCCACGTGCGAGCCGACCAGCTCGGGCGGCAGCAGCAGGCCGGTCCACCGCTGGATCCGCTGCCGCTCCAGCGCGTCGATGCAGTCGCTTGCCCACACCCGATCGGTGCGCTGCAGCACCTCCAGGTCGACGCGGCCGCCACCGGAG
This sequence comes from Streptosporangiales bacterium, assembly GCA_009379825.1. Taxonomy (NCBI): domain Bacteria; kingdom Bacillati; phylum Actinomycetota; class Actinomycetes; order Streptosporangiales; species Streptosporangiales bacterium. The sequence goes on along the minus strand of WHTA01000020.1, from coordinate 18,229 downwards.
GAGCACGACTCGATCTCGAGTCCTGGGTGGCGGCGCACGAGCTCGTCCATGAGCGCGTAGACGGCGCGTGTCTGCGCATGGACGCGGGGTTCACCCGTCATACGGTCACCCGCCTCGAGTAGGTCACGGTTGTGGTCCCACTTCACGTAGTCCACGGAGTGTTCGGTGATCACCGCGCTCATCGACGCCAGCACGTGGTCGAACGCCTCGGGGATGGTCAGGTTGAGCACCTGCTGGTTCCGGCCGGGCAGCGGCAGGCGTTCGCCTGGCGCGAGGATCCACTCCGGGTGGGCCCGCGCGACGTCGGATTCCTCGTTCACCATCTCGGGTTCGAACCAGAGTCCGAACTGCATGCCCAGGCCGCGTACCGCCTCGACCAGGGGACCGAGCCCCTGCGCCCACACAGCCGGGTCGACGCGCCAGTCGCCGAGCCCCGCGCTGTCGTCCCTGCGGCCGAGGAACCAGCCGTCGTCCAGGACGAACCGCTCGACGCCGACCTTCGCGCTGAGCTCGGCCAGACCGACCAGCGTGTCGAGGTCGTGCTGGAAGTACACGGCCTCCCAGGTGTTCAGTACCACCGGCCGCGGCGAGGAGGGGTGCGTCGTACGGGTCCTGAGGTGCGTGTGGAACGCCGCGGCCACGGCGTCCAGCCCCTCGCCGTACGCGCCGTAGAGCCACGGGGTGGTGTACGTCTCGCCGGGACCGAGCGCCACCTCGCCCGGCAGTAGCAGCTCGCCGCCGCCGAGCACCTTGACGCCGGACAGGCCGAGCTCGGCGAAGGTCGCGTGGTTCCCGCTCCAGGCGGTGTGCACCGCCCACACCTGGCCGTGTCGGAAGCCGAAGCCAGCCTCCCCGGCGGCGAGTAGTGGGCTGGCGTCGGAGCCGGTGCGGCCGCGCCGGCCCTCGCGCAGGTGGGTGCCGACCCGGAACGGGTGTCGCTGCGGGGAGCGCTCGCGCAGGTGCCGGCCGGCGAAGTCGAGCAGCTCCTGCGCCTCGGCCGGCACCGGCAGCGCCAGCCGCACGGCGTTGACCGTGTAGTCGCCGGCGGGAGCGGTGTTGGTGAACGCGGCGCGCAGCCGCAGTACCCCCGCGGCGGAGAGCTCGATCGTCGTGCTCACCGCGAGCTGCGCCGCCTCGTCGGTGCCCTCGACCAACAGCGACTGGCCCGGCCCGTCGGCGTCGAGGTGCCAGCGGGAGCGCCGGAAGCGGATGCTGAACGCGGTGCCGTCGCGGTGCCCGTCCAGGCCGGGCGTGCCGAACCAGCCGGCCGACTGCTCGGGCAGCACGGCGGGGATGCGGCTCGCCCCCGTCAGCTGGTCGGTGCCCTCCTGCGACGTCGCCAGCGTGGCGAGGAACGCTTCGTCGCCCGTGCCGCCGGCAGCGCCCCAGTGCAGTACGCGGGGGATCGCGCCGCGTACGTCCACCACGGCGCAGGTGCCGCCGGCCCGGAGCACCAACGGTGTGTCGCTGTCGTTCGTCGTCACCCTGCCGACCTCGGCCAAATAGTTCCGCTGAGAAAATATCGGCACCTACAATGCCACACGCGGGCAACCGGGCCCGGAGAATGGGCTCGCCCCGCGTCAGGAGGTGCCATGTCGACCGAGCTGCCTACCCTCGCGCGCAATGTCGCGGTGGAGGTGCTGGTCCATGGCCCCCAGTCGCGGGCGCAGCTGGGCAAGAAGCTGGGGCTGTCGCCCGCCACCATGACCCGCATCGTGAAACCGCTGGTCGAGGCGGGGGTCCTGGTGGAGGAGGCGGCCGTACGGCTGTCCGGCCGTGGCCGGTCGTCGCTGCCGCTCGACGTGGTGCCCGACGACTACCGGTTCGTCGGGGTCAAGCTGACCACCGAGTCGATCTACGCCGTGGTCACCGACCTGCGCGCACAGATCCTCGACGGTGAGGTGGTCGCGGTGCCGTCGTTCGACGTGCCGGACGTGGTAGCCGCCGTCCTCGCCCTCGTCGGACGGCTGCGTGCCCGCGCCAGCCGCCCGGTGAACGCGGTCGGCGTCACGGTGGGCGGCAGCGTCGACAAGGGCGAGACCGTGGCCGACTCGCCGTTCCTGCACTGGCACGAGGTGCCGTTCCGTGGGTTGCTGGCGCGCGACATCGACGTGCCCGTCTACCTGGCCAACGACGTCGTCGGCCTGACCAAGGCACAGCAGTGGTTCGGCCACGGCCGCACCTGGGCCGACTTCGCACTGCTCACCGTCGGCGCCGGCGTCGGCTACGGGCTGGTGATCAACGACGAGGTCGTCCCCACCCTGGTCACGCCGGTCAGCCACTTCCCGATCGACCCGCACGGCCCCCTCTGCGCCGCCGGCCACCGCGGCTGCCTGACCGCCTACGTCACGTCCGCGGCGATGACCGCCGCGGTGGCCCAGGGGAGCGGGCACGAGGTGACGTACGACGAGCTGTTGCAGCAGGCCGAAGCCGGGGACCCGCTTGCGGTGCGCGTCGTGGACGAGGCCGCGTACGCGCTCGGCCGGGCCACCGCCGCCGTCACCTGCCTGACCGGCGTGGACCGGATCATCCTCTCCGGTGAGGGGGTGCGGCTGGCCAAGCTGGGCCAGGAGGCAATGCGTGCCGGGCGTACGGCGTACGTCGCCGCGTGCGGTCTGGACCCGGTGATCCGCCCGATGGACTTCACCGAGTGGGCGCGCGGCGCCGCGGTGATCGCCGTGCAGCAGGAGTTTCCGCGCGCATCGAGCACAGTGCCTTGACAGATATATTTTCGCGGTGAAAACATATCGCCGTTCCACGCACGCCCCCGCGAGGAACCGCGACGTAGTGAAGGGCCCCGCCATGCGCTTCTCACCGTTGAGACTGTCGGCCGCCGTCCTCGCCTGCGCACCGCCGGACAGCGTGCACCGGAGGCACGCTGTCCGGCGGTGACGAGGCAGGCCAGGGCGATCAGAAGTCGGTCACGTGGTTGATCGAGTCGCCCGAGGACGCCAAGGCGCTGCGCGCGCTGGAGAAGCACATCAAGGACTTCGAGCAGGAGTCCGGCATCGAGGTCGACCTGAAGACCATGCCGTCGGACAACATGCGCACCGTCCTGCAGACCCAGCTGCGCTCCGGCAAGGGCCCGGACGTCTTCAACTGGGGCTCGGGTCCCGGCTTCGGCGGCGCGCTCGCCGAGGCCGGTCTGGTCCACGACCTCACCAGTGCGTACGAGAAGCACGACTGGCAGGTCTACGACTTCGCCAAGGAACGGGTCACCCAGGACGGCAGGGTTTACGGCATTCCGGGCGAGATGGAGACCCTCGGGCTGTTCTACAACAAGGACGTCTTCGACAAGCTCGGCCTCGAGCCGCCGGAGAACCTCGCCGACCTCCGCTCGGCCGCGGCGACGATCAAGAAGTCCGGCAAGACTCCGATGGCCGTCAGCGACAAGGAAGGCTGGCAGGGCGGCCACTACCTGAGCATGGCGCTGTCCAGCGAGCTCGGTTCCGACGGCATGCAGGAGCTGTTCAGCGGCAAGCGGTCGTGGGACTCACCCGAGGTGGTGCGGGCACTGCAGGTCTGGAAGGCCTTCCACGACTCCGGCTACCTCAGCAAGTCGCCGACGTCGGTGAACTACGACAGCGCGAACTCGTCGTTCTTCTCCGGGGAAGCCGCGATGCTGCCCACCGGCAGCTGGATGGTCGGTGAGATCGACGACAACACCGACTTCGAGGTCGGCTACGTGCCGTTCCCCGGTTCGGACGGGCCAGGCTCGTTCGCCGGTGGTCTCGGCTCCGGTCCGTTCGTCTCGGCCGCCAGCACGAAGAAGAAGGCGGCGATCGAGTTCCTCGACTTCCTCGCCTCGCCCGAGCATGCCCGGTGGACGGTGAAGCACCTGCATACGATCCCACCGACGCCCATCGACACCGACGACCTCGACGTCTCGCCGCTGTTCGCCCAGGTGCTCGACGACGTCTCCGCGCTCTCCGACGGCGGCGACCTCGGCTACAACATCGACGTGATGAGCAGCGACAAGTTCAACGAGACCATGTACGACGGGATGCAGGCGGCGGCCTTCACCGGCCAGTCGACGCCGAAGCAGGTGGCCGCGGACCTGCAAGCGGCAGCCAGGAAGTGAGCCGCCCGGCATGACGGTCGATGCGCCGCCGGCGCCGCCGGCGCGGAAGGAACAGCCGAGGCGCCGGACGAACGTCCCGGACTTCACCGCCAGGGCGCAGGCCCGGCTTGGCGTCCTGCTCGTCGCACCGTTGATCCTGATGGTGGCCGTCTTCCTGCTCTTCCCGATGGCCAACGCCATCTACTACGTCTTCGTCGACTTCAACGGCATCGACCTGAACCCGCCGTGGGTGGGGCTGGGCAACTTCGCCGAGCTGGCCCAGGACCGGGCGGTGTGGGCGGCGTTCTGGAACAACGTCGTCTGGATCCTGATCGGCACCGCCGCGCCACTGGTCATCGGGCTCGGCCTCGCGCTGCTGGTGTGGAGTGTGCAACGGGCCAAGGCGTTCTACCGCACCGCGTTCTTCCTGCCGTACGTCCTCCCGCAAGTTGCGATCGGTGTGGTGTGGGGCTGGATCTACGACCCGGCCCGCGGCTGGCTGAACAAGGTGCTGGAGTCGGTGGGGCTGGGCTCGCTGACCACTGGTTGGCTCGGCAACCCGGACACCGCCCTGTACGCGGTGCTCGCGACGGCCGTCTGGGCTACGGTCGGCTTCGTCTTCGTGGTCTTCCTCGCGGCGTTGAAGAACGTCGACATGGACCTCGTCGACGCCGCCCTGCTGGACGGGGCGAACTCGTTGCAGCGGCTGCGCCACGTCATCCTGCCGCAGATCATGCCGGTGTTCCTGATGGTCACTACGATCACGCTGATCGGCGGCTTCTCGGTGTTCGACATCGTCTTCGTGATGACCGGCGGTGGCCCCGCGGGTGCGACCGAGGTGCTCGGCACGTATGCGTACAGCAATGCGTTCCAGCTGAACCGGATCAGCTACGGCACCACACTGGCACTGGTCATCACGGTGATGGCGATCCCGTTCGCGGTCGGGCTGAACCGGCTGCAACGCAGGCTCTCGCTGCAGGGGACCACGGCATGAGCCGGCGCAAACCCGCCGACGGCAGGTTCGGCACGGTCGCGGGGAAGCACACGCTGCTCGTCGCGCTCTCCCTGCTGATGCTGTTCCCGCTCGTGCTCACGGTGTCGACGGCGCTGAAGACCTCGGCGGACGTGAAGGTCAACCCGTTCGGGTTCTTCACCTCGTTCTCGCTGGAGAACATCGTCACTGCATGGACGGTCGGCAACTTCGACGAGTACGTCCTGAACAGTTTCCTGCTGTCCGTCCCGAGCACGCTGCTGGTCGTGGTCCTGTCGACGATGGGTGGTTACACGTTCGCGCGGTTGCCCTTCCGCGGCCGGACGTTGCTCTTCTACCTGGTGGTCGTCGGCCTGCTCGTCCCGTTCTTCACGTACATGATTCCGCTGTACTTCCAGCTGCGGTCGATGAGACTGCTCGACAACCTGGTCGGCGTTAACCTGGTGCTGGCGAGCACGGGACTGTCGTTCGGCACCTTCTTCATGCGGGCCTTCTTCGCCGACCTGCCGGTCGAGATCGAGCAGGCGGCGAGGATCGACGGTGCCTCGGAGTCGCAGATCTTCGTCCGCGTGATGCTGCCGCTTGTGACCTCGGGCATGGGTGCGCTGGCCGTCTTCACCTTCCTGCAGAACTGGAACAACTTCCTCGTGCCCCTGCTCTACCTCCCCGGCGGCGACTACCAGCCGCTGACCACCGGTCTCTACCTGTTCCTCGGCGGCCGGTCGACCGACGTCGGGCCGCTCGCCGCGGGTACGTTGATCACCATCCTCCCGATCATCGTGCTGTTCCTCGCCCTGCAGTGGCGGGTGACCCAGGGCTTCCTTTCCGGTGCCGTCAAGGGTTAGGAGTCGCCGTGCACGACGTACTGGATCCCCCCGACCTGGTCCCCGACGAGGCCGAGCAGCGCAGGCTGGCCGGCTACCAGGTTGGGACGCTGGAGACAGGGCACGGCAGGCGGCGGCGGCCGGCGACCTCGACCGGCTCGCCGCGATCCGCGACGAGCTCGCCGCGCTCGACCGCGACCCCGGCTGGGGCTACGACGAGCCGGCGGACGCCGCGTCGCTGCTTGCCGATCGCACCGGGCTCGCCAGGCTCGACGTGCCCACGGACCAGCTGGCCGACCGCATCGGCGGCGCCTGGCTCGGCCGCACCGTGGGGAACACCCTCGGCAAGCCGGTCGAGGGGCTCACCAGAGCGCAGCTGGCGACGTACCTGCGCGCCGCCGGCCAGTGGCCGCAGACCGGCTACCTGCCGCTGCTCGACCCGCTGCCGGAAGGCGTGCCCGCGCTGCACCCGTCGGCACCGGTCGCCTGCGCCGGCCGCTTCACCGACGTGCCGCGCGACGACGACATCGACTGGACGATCCTCGCCCTGCACCTGCTCGAACGGTACGGCCGCGACCTGACCACGGAACAGGTCGCGGCCGAGTGGCTGGACCGCGTGCCGTTCACCCAGACGTACACGGCCGAGCGTGCGGCGTACCGCAACCTCGTGCACGGCCTGCGGCCGCCGCGGACCGCGACGCACGACAACCCGTACCGGGAGTGGATCGGCGCGCTCATCCGCGGTGACGCCTACGGCTACGTCTCCCCCGGCGACCCGGCGGAGGCCGCGCGACTCGCCCTCGTGGACGCTCGGCTCTCGCACGTCGCGAACGGCGCCTACGGGGAGATGTGGACGGCGGCGCTGACCGCCGCGGCCCTGTGCGTCGACTCCGCGGCCGAGGCGCTACGGGTGGCACAGCAGGTGCTGCCGTCGCGGTCCAGGCTGGCGGAGGCGCTGCGCGGTGTGCAGGACCTGCACGGGTCGGGCGCGACCCACACCGACGCACTCGACTGGGTCGACCGGGAGCTCGGGCAGTACCCCTGGGTGCACACCATCAACAACGCGGCGCTCATCGCCGTCGGCCTGCTGTGGGGCGACACGTTCCTCGCGGCGGTCGGCGGCACCATCGCCGGCGGCCGCGACACCGACTCCAACGGCGCGACCGCGGGCAGTGTGTTCGGCGCACTGCACGGCCGGGCCGGCATCCCCGCCGAGCTGGTGGGCACCACCCACGTGCACGTCCGCAGTGCCGTCAGGGACTTCGACCGGGTACGCGTCGACGAGCTGGCGGCGCGGACGCTGCGCCTGGTGCCGGCCTGACCGGCGTCAGCCGGCCCAGTCGCCGTTGAGGAAGCGGGCGGTGAACCAGCCCATCATCGGGGTGTTCGCGGCCAGGAACAACCAGAACCACAGCCGCCGCCTGATCACCCGAGCGAGCAGCAGCCACAGCGGCCACCACAGCAGCGTCGACCTGGTGATCGACAGGTAGTACGTGCTGGTGATCAGCGCACCCATCTGCAGCCCGACGTACACCAGCTCGTCGAAGCGCTTCTTCACCAGCAGCCACACGCACAGTGCGATGCCGAGCGCCGCGGCGAGCAGCTCCGCGCGGAATGCCGCGACGAACGGTCCGGAGACCGCGCCGTCCCAGGTCGTGAGGAACGCCTCCCACGGCCAGGTGAACTGCCGGCCCCAGCCACGCTCTTGCGCGGTGAGCCAGGCGAACCAGTCGCCGGTCGTCTGCCACAGGTACGTCGCGTACAGCAGCAGCGGCAGGAACGGCAGCAGCAGCGCGAGTACGTGCACCGGGCGGTGGCGCCTGGTGTCCATCCGTTCCGGCCCGCCAGGCTGGTCGGGCAGCAGTGCATAGCCGCGCGCGTTTGCGCGGCGTGCGGTGTGCCGGCCGCGCCGGCGCCTGGACCTGCGCCGGTTGTGGATCTCGGCCACCTGCATCGCGAACATGACGATCATCGCGAGCGCGAGGAACAGGCCGGTGATCCGTACCGACGCGGCGAGTGCGCCGAGCACGCCCGCCCAGATCCAGCGGCCGCGTCGCGCGTTCAGCCACGCCGGCACGGCGAACGCCAGGAAGGTGGCCTCGGTGTAGCCGGCCACGAGGAACACTGCGAACGGTGAGAAGAACAGGAAGGCGGTGGCCCGTACGCCGGTGGTCGGCGGGCCTTCCGCCTCGCCGAGGCGGACCATGGCGATCGCCGCCACCGCGGATGCGACGAGCGAGATGAGCAGGCCGACCAGCGTCCAGTGCGGGACGACGACGTGCAGCAGCCGCATCAACAGCGGCAGGCCGGGCAGGAAGCCGCGCAACCCCGGGTCGGGGTTGTCGTTCGGGTTGCCGTCGTAGCCGTACTCGGCGATCTCCGCGAGCAGCGCGGCGTCCCACTGCTGCCACCGGTCGAGCGAGTTGAGCGCAGCCGCCAGCCCGCCGAAGGCGACGACCGTGACGCCGAGCACGAGCAGCCTGGAGGCCCCCCACGCACCCAGCGCCGGCCACTCGACGGCGGCGGCGCGGCGCATCACGACGGCGCGGCGCGAGTCGAGGAAGACCCGACGAGCGGGCGTAGGTCGAAGTGGTCGGGGGCGCCGTCGAGCACGCCGCCCACGGGGTCGTCGTCACCCCACCAGCGCACGGTGTCGTGCTCTGGACGCAAGATGTCGCGGACGATCAGCCCGCACAGCCCGGCGACGGCGCCCAGGCGGGCGAGCAGCGTGATGAAGTAGAGGGCGGGCGGCAGTCCCTTGTCCGGTTCCGCCAGGTCGTAGAGGTACCACCAGATGCCGAGGAAGTAGAGGATCTCCGCGGCCTGCCAGACGAGGAACGAACGCCACCTGGGGCGGGCGAGCACCAGGAACGGCAGCAGCCAGAGCACGTACTGCGGCGACCACACCTTGTTCGTGACGAGGAACGCGGCGAGGGTGAGGAACGCGACCTGTGGCCAGCGGGGCCGTTCAGGCGCGAGCAGGATCAGCAGCGCGATGCCCGTACAGAGCAGGCCGAAGCTGATCGTGCCGACCGGGTTGAGCAGCGGCGGTGGCTCGCCGTCGGCCGGCGCCGAGCCGAAGAACCCAGGCATCAGGTTCTGCACGAGGTACCAGGTGGAGCCCCAGTCCGCCGGCCGGGTCTGGCTGAACTCGTAGAACCTGCCCCAGCCGGCGGGTGCGGCCAGCGCTATCGGCACGTTCAGCGCCAGCCAGGTGCCCACCGCCGCGACCAGCGTGCTGAAGAACGCCCGCAGCTTGCCGGCGCGCAGGCACAGCACGAACAGCGGCCCGAGCAGGATGAACGGGTAGAACTTTGTGGCGACGGCGAGGCCGAGCAGCACCCCCGCCCAGCCGGGTCGCTGGCGCGCCCAGGCGAGCATGGTGGCGGCCGTCAGGAAGACCGCGAGCAGGTCCCAGTTGATGAACGCGGCGACCACCAGCCCGGGCGCCGCGGCGAACAGCACCGCGTCGTACGGTCGGTGGCGGCCGAGGGTGCGTACAAGCGCCCAGGCGGTGCCGATCGCGGCCCCGGCCATGAGTAGCACGTTCAGCAGGTAGAACAGGTAGCCGCGGGTGCCAGGGTCGTCGCTGAGCGGACGGACCAGGGTGGCGATGACCTGCATCACGCCGCCGATGACCACCGGGTACTCCACCGGGTACTCGAAGAACGGCACGAGCCCGTCGGAGAGCCGCTCACCGAAGTAGAGCGGGTAGATGTCGGTGTAGCAGACGTGCGTGTAGTGGAAGTTCTCCTTGTTCCAGCCACCGGAGCTGCACGGGTACTTCTGCAGGTAGGCGAGGATCAGGGCGAACGTGGTGAGCGCCAGCACGATCATCAGCGGCGTCCACCACGAGCCGCCGATCGCGGCCCGCCGGCCGAGCGGTCCGCCGACGATGTTGCTGGCCGCGTGCACGACCGGGTCCTCGCGGCTCGGCGCCGACTGGTGAGCGGCGAGCGTCACCCGGCCCGTCTGGTTGCCGTCGGCCTCGGCTGGAGACCCGGTGACCGCCGAGGCGTCGTCGTCCGCGGCATCCGACTGCGCAGAATTGTCAGCCACCAGCTCCCCGCCTGTGTGTCCTCCCGGCGCTGGCGCGCCGTCTTACGTGGCGTGTGACCGAGGCTACCGGTTGGCACCAGGCCGACTGCGGCCCGGATGCCCATAGCGGAGGAGTCGCGGCAGCTCAGCCGTCGGGTTCTCGGGCGGATTCCTCCGTATTGCCGCCGCCTTGCCCGTTGTTGCACGACGGGTCGAGCGGTGGACACTGCGTCTCCGTCGGTTCCTCGGTCGTCGGGGGTGGGGAGCTCGGCTGGGTCGGCTCCTCGGTCGGCTGGCTCGGTTCGGACGTGCTCGGCTCGCCGGTCTGCGTCTCGCTCGGCTCGCTGGTCTCCGTCTCGTCCGGCGTCGGCGCGACCGTCTCCCGTCGCTCCACGTTGCCGACGTACGCGGGTTCGGGCAGCTCCCTCGGCGGCATGTTCTTGGTAGCCCTGGCCATGTAGTCCTGCCAGATGCTCGCCGGCACGGTGCCGCCTTGCACCTCGCCCTGTACGCCGGGGATGGTGCCGCCCTCCGCGCGATAGGTCGCCACGGTAGTGGTGAGCTGCGGGACGGTGCCGACGAACCACGCCGACCGGTTCTGCGTGGAGGTACCGGTCTTGCCGGCCATCGGCCGGTCGGGGAGCGCGGCGCCCGGCGCCGTGCCGCCGGACTGCGCGACCCGCGACATCGCGTGCAGCGTGTCCGCCGCGACGCCCTTGGAGAAGACCTTCCGCTCCCTCGGCTTGCCGAGGTCGATCGGCTCGCCGTTCGGCTTCCGCACCGACTCGATGGTGGTGGGCTCGATGAACGTGCCCTGGTTGGCGAAGGTCGCGATAGCCCCGGCCTGCGCGAGCGGACAGATGTCCATCGGTCCGAGCGGCATCGACGTCACGGTCTTCATGTGGGTGCCGTGCTGGCCGGGCTGGCACCACTCGCTGGTCTCGTAGCCGAGCTGCTTGGCGTTCTCCGCCACATTCTCCAGACCGACTTCCTGGCCCATCTGGAGGTACGCGGTGTTGATCGACTTCTGGGTCGCCTTGGGTATGTCGACGGGGCCGTAGCTGGAGCCGCCGGAGTTGCTGAACTCGTGCCCGTTGATGGTCTGCGGCGAGTTGCCGTCGTACGTGGTGCGCAGGCCGATGCCCTGCTTGAGCGCCGACGCCAGCACGATCGGCTTGAACGACGACCCCGGCTGGGTGAGACCACCCGTCGTGGCGTGGTTCAGCTGTTCCTTGAGGTAGTTGGGTCCGCCGTAGATGGCCACGACCCGGCCGGTGCGTGGGTCGACCGAGGCCATGCCGACGTCGACGCCGTCCTTCTTGAGGTAGTTCGGGAACTGCTGCCGTACCGCCTTGACGGCCTGTTTCATCCGTTTCGGTTGGAACGTGGTGCGCACGCGATAGCCACCGGTCAGCAGCTCGTCCTCACTGATGCCGCGTCGCTCCAGCTCCTCCTTCACCATCTGGATGAGGTAGCCGTTCTGGCCCTTGTACTGGTTCCTGGTGGTTGATTGCGCCACTTTGGGTGGCTTGGCGGGATACTTCGCCGCCGAGTCGAGCCAGCCCTTGCTCTCCATGCCGTTGAGCACGTAGGAGTACCTGTTCTTCAGGTTCTCCGGGTTCTGGTTCGGGTCGTACAGCGACGGGTTCCTGATGACCGACGCGAGGACCGCGGCCTCGCGGACCGTGACCGATCTCACATCCTTGTCGAAGTACGCCTTGGAGGCGGTCTGGATGCCGTACGCGCCCCGGCCGTAGTAGACGGTGTTCAGGTAGCGCTCGAGGATCTCGTCCTTGGAGAGCTTGCGCTCGATCTTGATGGCGAGGATCAGTTCCTTGAACTTCCTGGTGAACGTCCTGTCGTCGGTCAGGTAGGTCTTCTTGACCAGTTGCTGCGTGATGGTGGAGCCACCCTGGAGCTGTTCACCGCGGATCAACGCCCAGGCGGCGCGCATGTAACCGGAGATCGAAAAGCCAGGTTCGGACTCGAAGTCGCGGTTCTCCGCGGCGAGCACGGCGTAGCGGACGTGCTTCGGCACCTGCTCCAGCTTGACGTTCTCGCGGTTCTCCGACGCGATCCGGCCCATCTCCTTGCCGTTGGAGTACTGGATCACCGAGGACTGCGAGGTCGCGACCTTGTTGGCGTCCGGGATATCGGTCGCCTGGTAAGCGACGACGAAGATGCCGATGCCGAGGAGGAGGAAGAAGAGGAAGCAACCGAGCGACACCTTCAGGAGGGTCCGCCACCAACGTCGCTGCGGCTTCTTCCGCCGCCTGCGCGAGCCGGCTGCGGTTGACCTGGAGCGGCGCAGGGGCTCGCCGTTCTGTCTACGCGTAGTCGGTTGGTATGCCATTCATCTCGTCCATCGGGGCGGGGGCTCGCGGTGCACGACCGCGGGTACGGACTGGCACCAGTCTGACTGACCGGTTCATGGCGGCTGCTCGCGGCCACGGTCTGGCTGCCCGTTCGTGTCTATCGTTCGGCTGTACGACGTTTCCTCGGCGCGGGTGGTTTACCCGTACCCAACACGTATGAACGCGTCAGATGGTTCCAACCGCAGCCCTGGCACACCTCCACGACATAGACCCGGAACTCGCCGTACTGTTGGGCCATCGCAGGCAGCTCGCGGCTCTGCCTGACGCGTCCAGCGTATTGCCCGAGCTCGTCGCCGTAGACGTACGTCACGTGGGTCAGTCGTTCTTTCCGGCAGACCGGACATTTCTCCTCGGTCGGCTCGCCGTGGAACTTGGCGGCCCTGAGCAGGTAGGGATGCGCGTCACAGACGTCGTCGCCGAACGTGTTGCCCTGGAAGAGCGCCGTCAGCGTCGCTCGCCGCTGGAGCGAGTAGTCGACTACTGAGCGCTTGGACCACATGGCACCCAAGGGTACGTGGCATCGGCGCGATAGGCGACCTGTCGTGACCTTGCATGCGGGTGGTAACCGAGGTAGCTTCAAATCATCTCGATGTATCGACTCGATACATCGCGTCGAGAGTGAGGGACCGTGGTCAGGCGCGCCGAGGTACTCGAGCTGGCGGTGCTCGGCCTGCTCGCCGACGCACCTCTGCACGGCTACGAGCTCCGTAAGCGACTGGCCGCCGTGCTCGGTCACCTCCGCGCGATCTCCTACGGCTCGCTGTACCCCTGCCTGCGCAGGCTCGTCGAGCGGGGCTGGATCGAGGCCAGTGACGACGAACCCGATCCCGGCGTGCTTGCCGGCCGCAGGGCGCGCATCGTCTACGAGCTGACCGCGGCCGGCAAGGAACGGCTCACCGAGATGCGGGACGAGTCCGGGCCCACGAGCTGGGAGGACGAGTCGTTCGGCGTCCACTTCGCCCTCTTCGGCCAGACCCCGGCGGACGTGCGGCTGCGCATCCTCGAAGGCCGGCGCACCCGGATGCAGGAGCGGATGGCCGAACTGCGCGAGTCGATGGCCCGCCGCAGGGAACGGCTCGACCGCTACACGCTCGCCCTGCAGGAGCACGGCCTGGAGGCGGTCGAACGCGAGGTGCGCTGGCTCACCGACCTCATCGAAACCGAGCGCGAAGAGCTCGGCGGACGTTCGGGCCGGCCAACCGGCCGGCGACGTCCGCGTAACCGTTGATCGAGAGACAGGAGCACGACCAGATGGGCACGGTTCGGGTAGCTATTGTCGGTGTCGGTAACTGCGCCGCCTCGTTGGTGCAGGGCGTCCAGTACTACAAGGATGCCGACCCCACGGCGACCGTCCCGGGGCTGATGCATGTGCGGTTCGGGTCCTACCACGTCGGCGACCTCGAGTTCGTCGCCGCGTTCGACGTGGACGCGAAGAAGGTCGGCCAGGACCTCGCGCATGCCATCACCGCGAGCGAGAACAACACGATCAAGCTGTGCGACGTGCCGCCGACCGGCGTCACCGTACAGCGTGGGCACACGCACGACGGTCTCGGACGGTACTACCGAGAGACCATCACGGAGGCCGACGCGGAGCCGGTGGACGTCGTCCAGGCGTTGAAGGACGCGCAGGTGGACGTCCTCGTCTCGTACCTCCCGGTGGGTTCGGAGAACGCGGGCAAGTTCTACGCCCAGTGCGCCATCGACGCCGGCGTGGCGTTCGTCAACGCATTGCCGGTATTCATTGCTTCCGACCCGGTATGGGCGAAGAAGTTCGAGGACGCGGGGCTGCCGATCATCGGCGACGACATCAAGAGCCAGGTGGGCGCGACCATCACCCACCGCGTGCTGACCAGGCTGTTCGAGGACCGCGGCGTCGAGGTGCAGCGCACCATGCAGCTGAACGTCGGCGGCAACATGGACTTCAAGAACATGTTGGAGCGCGACCGGCTGGAGTCGAAGAAGATCTCCAAGACCCAGTCCGTGACCTCGCAGGTCGACCGCGACCTCGGCGGCCGCAATGTGCACATCGGCCCGTCCGACTACGTCGAGTGGCTCGACGACCGCAAGTGGGCGTACGTGCGGCTGGAGGGCAAGGCGTTCGGTGACGTGCCGCTGAACCTGGAGTACAAGCTCGAGGTGTGGGACTCGCCGAACTCGGCCGGCATCATCATCGACGCGATCCGAGCGGCGAAGATGGCCAAGGACCGCGGCGTCGCCGGCCCGGTGCTCTCCGCGTCCTCGTACCTGATGAAGTCGCCGCCCGTGCAGTACCACGACGACGTGGCGCGCGGCCTGGTCGAGCAGTTCATCCGCGGCGAGGTCGACCACTAGCCAACCGGGGCCGTGGGGCGGTCGACCGCCCCACGGACGCCGCGGTGTGGGTAGGGTCGAACCTCCGATGAACTCCGGGAGGGCCTCGTGAGCACGTCGAACGGAACCCACGGCGGCGACGTGGTGCCTCGGCACCTGGTCGACTTCCCCGGCATCAGCTCCCGCGCCTACGAGCACCCGGCGGACCGCTCGGCGCTCACCGCGCTGCGCAAGGTGCCGTACGCGGACACCCTGCTGAAGGCGCTCGTCGGCATGTTCAGCGAACGCCGGCTGCGGCTGCTCTTCCTGGCGTCCGCGGTGCGGGTGGACGAGAACCAGCTGCCCCGGCTGCACGAGCTGCGGCTGGAGGCGGCGAAGCGGCTCGACCTGCCGGAGATACCCGAGCTCTACGTCACCGCCGACGCCACGGTGAACGCGCACACCCTCGGCGTCGACCACCCGTTCCTCGTCCTCAACAGCGAGCTGGTCGAGCTGTTCGACGACGAGGAGCTGCTGTTCGTCCTCGGGCACGAGATGGGGCACGTGCTGTCCGGGCACGCGCTGTACAACTCCGTGCTGTTCACCCTGATGCGGATCTCCGGCATCGGCACCAGGATCCCGCTGACCGGCCTGGTGCTCGCCGGGATCGTCAACGCGCTGAAGGAGTGGTCGCGCAAGTCGGAGCTGTCGTGCGACCGCGCCGGCCTGCTGGTCGTGCAGGACGTCGGCGCCGCGACCCGTGCGCACATGAAGATGGCCGGCGGCATCCAGATCGGCGACATGGACTTCGGCTCGTTCGTCCGGCAGGGCGAGGAGTACGCGAGCACCGGCGACGCCCGCGACGGCGTCGCGCGGCTGATGAACATGTTGACGCGGACGCACCCGTTCGCCTCCGAACGTGCGGTGGAGCTGGGCAAGTGGGTCGGCTCGCGCGAGTACGAGGCGATCAGGGGCGGCGACTACCCCCGTCGCGAGGACGACGAGGAGGCCTCGTTCGCCGAGGAGATCAAGCGCGCCGCCGGGTCGTACAAGGATTCTTGGGACCAGTCCGAGGACGCGTTGGTGAAGACGCTGAAGGACATCGGCGGCGGCGCCGTCGACCTCGGGGGTCGGGTGGTCGACAAGGTGCGCGACTACGTCCGCTCCCGCGACGACCGGTCCGCCGACTCCTGACGCGTCAGCCGGGTTCAGCCGGCGCGGGCGCCTCACCGGTGGTGCGGGGCACCCAGCGGTGCAGCGCCACCACCGCGGCCAGCGCGATCCCGCCCATGGTGAGTACGGCAGGGCCGAGCGCGATCGCCGCGCTGACGGCGCTGACCGTCAGCGGGCCGGTGGCCATGCCGACGTCCGGCGCGAGCCGCCACGCACCGAGGAACGTGGCGCGTCCGGTGGCCGGCGCGGCGTCCGCGCCCATCGTCATCACCAGGCCGGAGCCGATGCCGTTGCCGATCCCCATCACGATCCCGACCAGGAGCAGCGTGCTCGCCTGGTGCGTCAGCGGCAGCAACAGGTGTGCGACACCGAGCAGCACCATCGAAGGCACCGCCACCCACATCCGGCCGTACCTGTCCATCACCTTGCCCGCGGGGTAGAACAGCAGCATGTCGACGGCGCCTGAGATGCCGTAGACGAGGCTCGTGGTGGTCGGGCTCAGTCCGATGCTGTCCGCCCACAGCGGGATCACCACCTGCCGCGACGACCGCACCGCGCCGAACAGCAGGGCAGTGAAGCCGAGCGTGCGCAGGATCGGCCAGTGCTGCTTGAGCACGCTCAGCGTAGGCACCGGCTCGGTAGGCACCTGGTGCTTGGTGACGTCCGTGACGAGCAGCAGCAGGCCGCCGGCCGCGAGCGCCGCGGCGAGGTACACCCAGTACGCGCCCTTGCCGCCGAGCACGTGCATGGCACCGGCGCCGACGAACGGGCCGAGGAACATGCCGACCCGCTGCACCCCGCCGAGCGTGGACAGCGCGCGGCCGCGGTACTGGTACGGCACCACCTCGGCGACGAACGACAGCCGTGCCAGCTGCCACACCGAGGTGGCCAGCCCGATGCCGAAGATGCCGATCGCCAGCAACCAGACCGATGGCGCAAGCAGGCAGCCGGTCAGGCCGAGCGCCGCCACGGCGGTCGCGACGATCATCGCGTTCCGCTCGCCGACCCTGGACGCGAGCGCACCGGCAGGGATGTCGCCGACGATCTGGCCGACCCCGACGAGCGCGGCCACGAACCCGGCCACGGCCACCGACGCACCGAGGTCGCGCGCGGTGAGCGCGATCACGGGTATCACGGCACCCTGGCCGATCGCGTAGACGAGGCACGGCAGGTAGACGGCCGTGAGCATCGTCCGGATGTCGACCTTCTCCGCCATCGCTCCCCAGTCGTGGCACCCCGCCGGCACCCACGATACCTCGGTGTCAGAGTCATCGCCGGACGCCCCTTCGGGTTCGGCCGGTGCATGTCTTGGCTGGCGCAGCCCGGTCCGGTAGGCTTCGTGAACGTTCACGGTAACGTTCATTGGCTAGTGAAGGCGTGGTGACGGGATGTCGGCGCAGGTGGGGTTCCGGGAGGCGTTGGTCGGCGCCAATCCCGCGTTGTCGCGGTTCAATCCGTTGCCGAGGCTGCTCGTGCACGACGACTTCAACACCGGTACGCACGGCTGGGTCGAGCTGATCGGCAACCATGACAACCACGGCGACCTGGACAAGGTCGACGTGCACATGAGCGACTTCCGGCCGCCGCAGCTGAGCTCGTGCACGTTCTTCGACGTCGGCACGCACGGTGCGATGTCCGGCACCTACGCGCTGAAGCTGGCCACCCGGCCGGAGAAGGGCCACACCAGCGTGGCGATCCGCCGGCTGACGATGGCCGGCCGCGGCAGGGTGCAGTTCGAGACGTACTTCACCTACAAGGCCGAGGCCGCGTCACCGGCGAACGCCGCGGGCACCGCTGCGTTCGCCGAGAGCTGGGACGGCAACACGCACCCGTCCGAGCGGCAGTTCGGCGCCCTGACGCTGGGCAGCGACCTGTGCGACGGCGTGCGCTACCACTGCGTCGCGCGGTACCTGAACACCGACATGGACAACAACTTCCGCCGGCAGTGGATGTACCCCACGGTCCCCGAGCCGACCCCGCGGGAGCACCTGGAAGGCAAGATCAAGCTCGACCGGCTGGCCGACTTCACCGCGCCCCGCCCGGAGGACTGGCAGCCGTTCGGCGAGCCGCAGGAGCTGTGCTACAACGAGGTGCCGACCAAGGTGAACTGGCACTACCTGCGCTGGCAGATCGACACCGCCACCCGGTCGAACGTCGAGCTGCAGGTCAACGACCGCGTCTACGACATGCGCGACGTGCCCGTGCCGGCGTACGACGAGCGCTACGACGCGCTGGAGAGCCTGCTGAACTTCTACATCTCCGTACGTACCCACACCCCGGTGCGGAACTTCCTGTACCTCGACTCGGTGCTCGTGTCTGCCGACTGGTGACCGACCCGGCCGGCTAGTGGGCATCTCCGGAAGTTCGTCGGGGGCTCAGGTCCAGGCGGTCGGGTCGGCGAGGTAGAGACCGCAGGCTGTGTCGAGGGCCTCCTCGGCGGTACCGCCCATGGAGCCGGTGGGTAGGTATGAGTCTTCGT
>WHTA01000019.1 GCA_009379825.1 Streptosporangiales bacterium | reverse complement strand
GAGGACAGTTCTCATAATCCGTCGGTCGTGGGTTCAAGTCCCACCCACCCCACCGCGCTACTGTCCTTGACCAGGCAAAACGTGAGTATCGGTGTTGCAGTCCGGGCAGGGCTGCCCTTAGCCGGTCACTCCGCCATGCCGGGGCCTGCCGCATGTACCCGGGGTGAGCGATGGGGATGCCGTGCCGGTCGAGACTGCGTTTGATCTGGCCGCGCAGCATCCGGTCGAGCGCCCACTGCTCACCCGGCTGGGTCCGCGCGATGACCCGGACGGTCGTTGCGCCGTTGCCGATGGCGACCACGCCGCTGATGTCCGGCCGCTCGAGCAGTTTGTCCGTGACGTCGGTGTGGTCGGCGAAGGCGTCGATGCCGTCCTGGATGACGTGCGTCGCCCGTTCGAGGTCCACCGAGCTGTCGAGCGGGAGCTCGACGACCACGTTCGCCCAGTCCTGGTTCATGTTGCAGACGCGCAGGATCTCGCCGTTGCGGACGTGCCACAGGCCGCCGTTGAGATCGCGGATCTTCGTGGTGCGCAGGGTGACGGCCTCCACGGTGCCGACCGCGTCGCCAGTGTCGATGACGTCGCCCACGCCGTACTGATCCTCGGACATCATGAAGATCCCCGCGAGGAAGTCCTGCACGAGGCTCTGGGCGCCGAACCCGATCGCGAGACCGAGCACCCCGGCACTCGCCAAGATCGGCGCGACGTTGATCCCCAACTGGCTCAGCACCATGACGAACGCGACACCGATGATCAACGCGGTCGCCATGCTCTTGAGCACAGAAGCGATCGTCTGCGCCCGCTGCCGCTGCCGCTCGGCACGCGCCGTCGACGCCTGCTTCAGCACGCGGTTGGCCATCTTCGAGCTCGACTGGCTCAGGCGGGCGTGCGAGCTGACCATGCGGTTGGTGAACTGGTCGATCAGCCGGCCGGCGAGGAACCGCAGGACCACGGCAACCGCGACGATGATGACGACATTGAGCAGACCGGCCAACAGGGTGCCCACGTTGTCGCTCATCCAGTCACCGATCGCGCTGAGCTTGATCATGTTCTCCGCACCGGAGTCTGGAGCCCGACGTTGGCTGAACCGACTGATGACAACTGCACGGACGCGCCTCTCCTCTCCGGTGCCTGAACGCCCACCCTGTCTAACCAAGCCGGAGACAACAGGCAAACCGGGACCGAGGGTACCTCGATGCGCATGTCCGGCATCGCAGAGCGTGGCCCCCGCGGTGGCTCGGCGCGCTCCGCAAGAACCGAGAACTACCGACTCGGGCGACGGGCCGACTCGGTCGCCGCCGCGGCCAGGACGCCCGTGTCCGGCTGATCTTCACGCAGCCGCCAAGGCGAGCGAAAGGCTCAGCGGCATCCGGTACCTGCGCCCGCCGACGGTGAAGTGCACGGAGGTGTGCCACGCGGTCAGGAGCAGCAGTGCGGCGAGCGGCACTCGCAGGTCGACGATCCAGTGGTGCGTGACGAAGTTGACGTAGATGGCCACCGCCGCGGTGAGCCAGGTGCGGTAGTCCGACACCCGCAGCTCGAGTAGCCGCCACGCCTGGCAGATGTAGCTGCCCACGGCCGCGTACAGGAACCCGCTGTACAGCGGAACCCCACCGATCTTGGTGAACGCCTCGCCCGGATAGCTCCACGAACCGAGCCGCACCTTCACCAGCTCGAACACCAGGCCGATGAGGTGGAACGCGGTGATCACCGTCACCTTGCCACGGTGAGGGCGATGCCGTACACCAACAGCGCGTCGTACCTGGGCACCGGCAACGGCACGCCCGAGCTGGCCAGCAGACTCGGTACAGCTCCTACTGGGTGCCGAGCAACGGCTCGTCGGTGGAGCGTATGTCGTGGTGTGGCAGGCCGTGTGGGTACTCGCGACGGACCCGGTCCAGACACGACAAGGCGATGTCGATGTGCTGGCGCTTGCTGGATTCGTAGAACGCTGCCGCGCTCGCAGTCAGCTTCGGTGATGCGTGCAGCGGTTTGTCCGACACACACAGGAGCGCGGCGTTGGGGATGCGGTAGCGGAAGCCGTTTGCCGCGATGCTGGCCGATTCCATGTCGATCGCGACGCACCGCGCCGTCTGCATCGCCGTGAGTGTCGGGCCCTGGTTGAACTCCCAGTTGCGGTTGTCGGTGGTGCACACCACGCCGAGCCGGTACTGGGCGCCTCGGGACTCGAGAGCGTCCAGCAGGAAGGTGCTGAGCCGGTGGTTCGGGGTCACGGGGACGGTGGGCGGCAGCACGTCGTCGAGTACATGGTCGGCGCGCAGGTAGGACGTCGCCAGCACGAAGTCCCCGAGGCGTTGATGGTTCCGGAGCCCGCCACAGTGTCCGATCATGATCGCCGTATCAGGGCGCAGTACGGCGAGGTGGTCGGTGATGGTCTTCGCGTTCGCCGGCCCGACGCCGATGTTCACCAGGCTCACGCCGTCGCCGTCCGGGGTTTGGTGATGCCAGGCCGGCATCTGTGCCCCATCACGTTCAGGGCCTTGCGCGTCGGCGTATCGCTCCCGGAACGCCTCGACGTGCATGGCGTAGTTCGTGAACAAGACATGCCGCTGGAACGACTCCGCGGGCGTGCCGCAATAGTGCGACAACCGATCCAACGACAACGCCATCCGCTCCGGTCCGAACAAGAACAGCTTCTTCGCCCGCCGATAGAAACGATCCTCGTCGAGCGCAGAAAAGAAGGCGGGATCATGGAACGGCAACGCCCGCCGCGACGGTCGCGCGGTCACCGCCGCTCCCTTGCACAGCAGCGCCGTCAACTCGCGCCGCAGGTACCGCCGAATGGCGCCGGGACGCGCGAACTCGCCGGTGATACGCGGGTTGTGATCAGACCACGGACGCACGACCTCCAGCGAGGGATACCAGCCGTCCGCGTCAACGGCGTCGAGAACGTCGAGCAACCGGTCGACGGCGGTGTCGACCGCACTGGAGTCCAGCTCGGCACCATCCACAGTCGCTTCCACCGCGCCGACATTACACACAGCGGTCGCGGTTGTGTGGCTATCCTTGACGTGTGCAGGGCGATGATGAGGTTACCGAGCTTGCCGTCATCGAGCGGGGCAGCGCCGACGTGCCGTCGGTCCTGTTGGGCGAAACGACGACACGGACTAGCCTGGTCAGGTCCACGTTGCGGGACATGATCATTGCCGGCAAGTTCAAGCCAGGCGACACGCTCGTCGAACGGCACCTTGCGGCCATGCTCGGGGTGTCCAAGACGCCCGTCCGCGAGGCGTTGATCTCATTGGCCAGCACCGGTCTGGTGCGGGTGTCCCACAATCGCGGGGTCGTCGTGCGGCGCCCCAGTTTCGACGACATGTGGAAGGTGTTCGAGACCCGCCTGCTGCTGGAACCGTGGGCTACCGGCCGGGCGACCGCTCGAGGATCGGCGCAGACCTACGCGGACGCAGCTGCGGCGCTCGAGGCGTCGAAGGCGCTGCTCGATGCCGACGACCAGATCAAGCTGAGCCTGGCCAACCGCCGCTTCCACCGGGCCCTGTACTCCCAGGCCGGCAACGAGTTGGTGATCGCCCAGCTCGACGAGATGCAGGACCTGATCTCACTGGGCTTCGTCGTGGTGTGGGAGCGCACCGTGTGGCCCGTTTGGCGGGAAGAGTACGACGAGCACTGCGAGATCCTCGCGGCTGTGCAGGCGGGCGATGCCGACACCGCCACCTCCAGGGCGCGCAAGCACATCGAGAGCTCCCTGGCCCTCTTCGAGAAGCACTGGGACGCCGACACGTAGTCAGGGCCGTGTCTCGGGCTCTTCCGTGGTGCGAGCGTGACTGATATCTTGGTATATCAGTACACCAACCGCATGGTGGTCGTCATGCCCGATGCGCTCATCGCCGAGCTGTCGCCGCGGTCGCTCGACCCGACGGCGAAGACATCGTCCGCGGACGGCTCCGCCCGCGCCCGGACGAACGAAGAGCGGCCATGACCGGGCGAGTCGACTGTGACGTGCACAATGCCGTCCCCGACATCTCCGAGCTCTTTCCTTACCTGCCGACCCGCTGGAGCGACTACTGCGTCGAGCACGGGGTGGACAGCCTCACACCCGGCTACTACCCGCCGAACATGGAGCTGTCAGCCAGACCGGAGACGCGTAACGGCAACGCGCAGCCCGGCTCGGACACCGCGCTGGTACGCAAGCAGGTCCTTGACGACGGCGCGGCCGAGATCGCGATCCTCAACTGTCTCTACGCGATCCAGCCCATCCACAACGAGGACTGGGCGGTCGCGATGGCGCGAGCCCTCAACGACTGGCAGGTGGCCCACTGGCTCGAAGCCGACCCGAGGTTCCGTGCGTCGATCGTGGTGCCCACCCAAGATCCGGCGCGTGCGGCGGAGGAGATCCACCGCTGCGCCGAGCACCCCGGCTTCGTACAGGTCCTGCTGCTCGCCTTCTCCGAGATGCCACTGGGGCGACGCTGCTACTGGCCCATCTTCCAGGCGGCGGCCGAGCGCAACCTGCCGGTCGGTATCCACCCGGGAGTCGCTGGTGCGAACCCGTTGCTACCGGTCGGTTGGCCGTCCTACTGCATCGAGGACTACGCTGCGGCGTCCGGTGCGATGCAGTCACAACTGATCAGTTTGGTCTGCGAGGGCGTGTTCCAGAAGTTCCCCGAGGTCACGGTCGTCATGTTGGAGAGCGGGGTCAGCTGGCTCCCCTCCCTGATGTGGCGGCTGGACAAGAACTGGAAGGGCCTACGGCGCGAGATCCCATGGGTGAACGAGCTGCCGTTCGAGGTGGTCCGCAAGCACGTCAAGTTCACCGTGGCGCCGTTCGACGGGCCGGAGGGCACCGACGCCGTGCAGCGGCTCGTCACGCAGCTCGGGTCCACGGAGTTGCTGCTGTACGCGAGTGACTATCCACACTGGCATCACCGCGACCCGGAAACGTCTCTGTTGCGCCATCTGTCGTCCACCGAACGCGAACAGGTCATGTGGCGCAACGCAGCCGAACTCTACCGACTGGATTTCCCCAGCGTCGTCACGTGACGGCAAGGAGGGCACACCGATGGCCAGCCAAGCGACGTCCGCGATCGCGGCCCCGGACTCGACCCGCGTCGGCCTGATCGACTGCGACGTCCACAACGCGGTTCCCTCCGATGCGGCGCTGCGACCGTACCTGTCCGCGAAATGGCGTTCGTACGCCGAACTCGTGGGCTCGCGCACCTACTCGCCCTACCTGAAGGGCTACCGGTACCCGAAGGTGAGCCCGGCTGGCGGCTCCCGCGTCGACTCGTGGCCGCCCTCCGGCCAGCTTCCCGGCTCGGATCTCCCGTTCATGCGGGAGCAGTTGCTCGACCTGTACGGGATCGACTGTGCCATCCTGAACTGCCTCTACCGCGCCGCGGAGCAGCGCAACGAGGAGTACGGTGCAGCGCTCGCCCGTGCCGTCAACGAGTGGCAGGTCGAGCACTGGCTGGACCAGGACTCGCGGCTGCGCGCGTCGATCACCGTGGCTTTCGAGACACCGGACCTGGCGGCCAAGGAGATCGAGCGGGCTGCGGAGCATCCCGGTTTCGTCCAGGTCCTGTTGTTCCCACGTACGAAGGAGCCACTCGGTCGCCGGCGGTACTGGCCAATGTTCGAGGCGGCCGAGCGCTGTGAACTCCCCATCGGGATTCACTTCGCCTCGACGACGGTGTCTCCCATCACGTCGGGCGGTTGGCCTTCGTACTACATCGAGGACCACAGCGTCATGTCGATGGCGTTCCAGGCCCAGCTGACGAGCCTCATCATGGAGGGTGTCTTCGATCGCTTCCCGAACCTGAAAGTCGCGCTGATCGAGGGCGGATTCGCGTGGGTACCGCCGCTGGTGTGGCGGCTGGACGACCTGTTCCACCGGATGCGCGAAGAAGTGCCGCACTTGCAGCGGCTGCCGTCCGACTACGTTCGGGACCATGTCAAGATCACGACGCAGCCGATGGAGGAACCGGAGAACCCGCGCCACGTCCTCGACCTCATCCAGCAGGTCGGCGAACAGACGCTGATGTTCTCCACCGACTACCCCCATTGGGACTTCGACAATCCGCACAGAGCGTTCCAGGTGAAGCTGCCGAAAGACCTGCGTGAACTGGTCATGCGCGAGAATGCCCGTTCGTTCTACGGGATTTGACCATGAGCGTGCCAGTGAACAACAGGAGGCTGTTCGTCGTCGGCACCGCGGCGGAAATCCCACCGGGAGAACGCAAGATCGTCGATATCGAGGGTCGGTCGGTCGGCGTTTTCAACGTCAACGGTGAGTACTTCGCCGTACGGAACACGTGCCCGCATGCGGGTGGCCCGCTGTGCCAGGGTGTTCTGTCCGGAATGGTGGTCTCGAAGGAGCCCGGGGAGTACGAGTACGTCCGGCGCGGTGAGTTCATCCGCTGTCCCTGGCATCAATGGGAGTTCGACGTACGAACCGGCCAGTCCTGGTTGGACCCGAAGAAGACACGCGTGCGCCGGTACGACGTCCAGGTCGAAACCGGCGCTGAGCTGTTGAGCGACGATGCGGAACTGGTAGGTGCAGGTTTGCAGAAGGGGCCGTACGTGGCCGAGACGTACTTGGTCACTCGTGATGGTGAATACGTTGTCGTGTCGCTGTAACTGACGCACGCTCG
The DNA here is from genome assembly GCA_009379825.1 of Streptosporangiales bacterium. NCBI lineage: Bacteria > Bacillati > Actinomycetota > Actinomycetes > Streptosporangiales > Streptosporangiales bacterium. The sequence continues at coordinate 77,400 of WHTA01000019.1, read as the reverse complement.
CTAGTAGGTGTCGTCTACGCGGGGGACAGCTTCGATCGACGAACCTCAACGACGAGGGGTTGCTCACATGTCGTCCGTAGACAAAACGACGAACAAGGTTCAACAACAAATCGCTGTCCCGCCCAATACACTTCGTGGCTACTTGCGCAGCGTCGGGCCAGGCCTGGTGGTTACCATGTCCTGGCTCGGTGCGGGCGACCTGGTGGATTCCTCGGTCTCCGGCGTGAACTACGGTTACTCGCTGATATGGGTCCTGGTGCTGGCCCTGGTCAGTCGCTACTTCTTCACTCTCGCCATCGCGAAGTACGGGTTGTGCAACTCCGTCGACGACCCCTCGGTAATCTCCGGCCTCGCACACGTGTGGCGCCACCTACCGGCAATCGTCGGTGTGCTGGCGTTCATCTCGGGCTTCATTCTGCAGACCTACATGGCGCTCGCCGTCGGTACCGCACTGTTCCACCTGACCGGCGGCGTCGGTGGCGACACATGGGGCGTCTTCATCTGGACGGCGGTCACGGTGGTGATCACAGGAGTGCTGCTTTTCCGGCGCAGCCGGTATCGCGCGTTGGAGATCCTCGCGCGGGTCACGGTCGCGGTGTTGGTGATCGCCTTCCTCACGAGCGCCATATTCTCCAGTCCGGACGCCGGCGAGCTCGTGTCCGGACTGGCTTTCCAGCTACCCGAGAACCAGGGCATGTTCTCCTCGCTGCTGGTCGCGGCCGCGATCATAGGCGCTGTGGGCGGCTCGGCAGGCAACCTGATGTACCCCGAGTTCATCCGGGAGAAGGGCTGGAACGGCCCCGCATTCCTGAAACTGCAGCGCGTCGATCTGCTCGTCGGCGTGCTCGCGGTGATCGTAGTGAACCTGGCGGTTTGGATCGTTGGCGCGGAGATCGCCCGGTCGCGCGGCATGCAGGTCGAAGGCATCACAGATCTCGCCGCGGTCATGCAGGCGGCGGTCGGTCCCGTGGGTCCGTGGATCTTCTGGATCGGCCTGTTCTTCGTCGCCTTCAGCTCGTTCCCGGCCTATGCCACGGGCTACACGCAGATCCTGTTCCGTGGCCTGTACGAGTCACTGCCTGCCCGTCGGCAGCGCTACGGCGAAGGTTCCCGCGACCCACTGTTCAACTGGCTGCAGATCGGCGTGATGGTCGTGATCCCGCTGGCGTTCGCGCTCCCGGGTCTGCCCGACGTCCTCGTGCTGACGGTCGCGGGAAGTTCGACGGCGGCGATACTCGCACCGGTCATCATCGTCGGCACGCTCGTGTTGACCAACAACAAGCGACTCATGCTGCCGGGATACACCAACAGGTGGTGGACGAACGTCGTCCTCTGCGCGGTTGGCGTCGTCGGGATATGGGCGTCGTACGGAGCCGTGAAGGGAGTCATCGAACTCGTCGCTCAAGGCATGTCTTGACGCGCACTGAAGACCTCGTACCGCAAGACCGACCACATCTGGGAGAGAGCCGGCATGAAACTGTTCGGAGACTATGACGTCGTGGTGGCCGGAGCCGGCATGACCGGCGTGGTCGCCGCGGTCGCGGCCGCGCGGCAGAACGTACGGACTCTCCTGGTCGAATCCAGTGGTCTGATCGGTGGCCTCATCACCGGCGGGCGGTTGACCAAGCCGACCGGCATCGTGCAGCCGGGTGTCTATCGAGAGCTGATCACGCGGGCAGCTCGGCACGGTGGCGCCGACCCGGAGACCCAACACAGCTACTGGGGTGCTTATACCGGCGTGTTCGACTCGGAGGTGATGCAGCGGGTGATCATCGAAGTGCTCGAGGAAGCGTCGGTCGAGGTGCTGCTCTTCGCGCATGCGACCGGAGCCGTCGAACACGAGCACCGAGTCACGGGGCTCGAACTCTTCACAAAGGAAGGTCCACAGTTGGTCACGGCGCGCACGCTGGTGGACGCGACGGGGGACGGCGACGTGGCGACGCTCGCCGGCGCGGAGTTCATGATCGGACGCGACGACGGGCTGATGCAGCCGATGACGAGCTACTTCCGAATACTGAACGTCGACTTCAACGAGCTGGCGGCGTACTGCCGGCAGCATCAGGACGACATCTCGGAGTTGGTGGTGCCGGAGCCGGCGAACACCGCCGCCGACTACGTGCTGAAGTTCTTCGCGACCGGATTCACCCAGCGCATCCAGCACGCTCGGGAGAACGGGTTCGAGTGGATCGTGCCGCGCAACAGCATCACCATGAAGGCGGGGATGTTGCCCGGCGAGATCAACGTCAACGTCACCCGCGTACAGGGCAACGCACTCGACGCGCGTGTCCGGAGCCGGGCCGTACTGGATATTCGCAAACAGGCCTACTGCGCATTCGACTTCCTGAAGAGCTATGTGGCCGGCTTCGCCGATGCGGTCCTGCTCGACGTAGCACCGGTACTCGGGGTACGCGAGACCCGCAGGATCAGCGGCGACTACGTGCTGACCGAGTCGGACGTGACCGGGGAGGCACGCTTCGACGACGCGATCGGCCTGTGCAACGCACCCATCGACATCCATGAGCCCGGCGGTGAACGCGCGATCATGCGCGGGGTCGGCTCGGGCTACGGGATGCCGTACCGCGTGCTGCTGCCGGCCGGCGTCGAAGGCCTGCTGACGGCAGGCCGCTGTATAGCCGCGGATCCGGTCGCCTTCGGTTCGACCAGGAACACCCCGGCATGCGCGCTGACCGGGCAGGCGGCGGGGATAGCCGCGGCCAAGGCGGCGGCGCGAGGTGCTACACCCCGCCAGCTACCGGTCGCGGAGATCCAGTCCGAACTCGAAGCCCTTGACGTAGTGCTCGGCACCGACGTACAAGATCGGTTGCCGGACGCTGCGTTCGCGGCCACCGCGTAGACACCGCGCGCCGGTCGATCGGTCAGAGCAGTGCCAGGAGTTTCGGGGTGTAGCGGGCCGTTGCGGACGCGGCGCCGGCGACCATGTCGAAGTACGTGGCTGTGCGGTCGGGGTCGGACTGTACTGCGCGTAGGAGGGCGAGCCGGGGCTTCGGCGTCTCCAGTTGGGCGACGCTCAGGGTGGCGTGGTAGCCGTCGATCAGCAGCTGGTCGCGCTCCTCTGCGTACCGGCGGAGCGCGGCGTCCAGTCGCTCGGGGGTGTGGAGGTGACCGCTCACCCGCCCGACGAGCGACTCCGCCTGCAGGAACGCGTCGGTGATCCCGCGTGCGGTGATGGAGTCCTTGTGGTGTCCGGCGTCACCGACCAGGGCCCACCCGGGGCCGGTCGGCTGCCGGAAGAAGTTCCGCTGGTCACCGGTGCCACGCAGGCGTTCGACGCGGTGCGCGTCCTGCATGCGGTCGAGCAGCGCAGGCGCGGTCGCGCGTACCTGGTCCAGGTACGCGCGCTGCGCGTCGGCACGTACTTCGGCGAAGCGAGACTGCGGGAAGTAGGCCAGTACGAGCGTCGCGTCGTCGTTGGTGCGGACGGCGCCCACCCAGCCGCCCGGCCGTTCGAACAGCTCGAAGCCGGCCGGCAGGCCTTCCCAGTACGCGTAGTAGGCACAGGTCAACCGCGGGTCCTGCACCGAGTACGGCGCCCCGCAGAGCTTGGCGACCGTGGAGCGCATCCCGTCCGCGCCGAAGACGAGCGGGGCGCGCTCGTGAACCGGCGTCCGCGATGCGCCGCCTCCACACCGACGACGCGTCCGGTGTCGTCACGCAGCAGGGTGGTCACCGAGCAGCGGCCACGGAACTCGACGCCGGCCGCGACCGCCCCGCCCACCAGGATCGCGTCCAGTACCCGGCGCCTGGGTGCGTAGCCGGTGCGCTGCCCGGCCACGCCCCGGCCGCACCCCTCGATGCGGATGTCGGCCACCTGGTAGACGGCATGCTCCAACGGCGGGCAGCCGGACGCGCGCACCCGGTCGAGCAGGCCCCACCGGGCGAGCGCCGCCACGCCGGGCTGGTGGATGAGGTGCGTGGAGAGCGCATCGGAGGGGAACTCCGCCCGGTCGAGCAGCAGTACCCGGTATCCCGCACGGGCCAGCAGCATGGCGGTGGGAGATCCGGCGCACCGTGCTCCCACGACGATGGCGTCGAACATCGGTCAGCCTCCCGGCCGGCCAGCCAGCGCCGACGCCAGGGTGCGTCGGTCGATCTTGCCGTTCGCGTTCAGCGGCAGTTCCTCGAATACGGTGATCCGGCGAGGAAGCATGTAGCGGGGGAGGCGGGCCGCCAGGGCGGAGTACAGCTCGTCGGTGTCGTGGTCGGTCCCGCTGACCGCCGCGCACAGCTCCGGCTCGCCGTCCGGGCTCTCGACGGCCGTGACGATGGCGTCCGTTACGCCGCCACTCTCCCTGAGCAGTGCCTCGATCTCGCCGAGCTCGATCCGGCGGCCGCGGATCTTCACCTGGTGGTCCATCCGCCCCTTGTGGACCAGCAGGCCGTCCTGCACGGTGACGTGGTCGCCGGTGCGGTACCAGTGCCGGTCGGTGAGTGGCGTCTCCCGTGTACGGGTGCACGGTGCCGGCCTCGTCGACGGCCAGGAACCGGCCGACGTCGTTCGCCGGGTCCAGGTAGCCGGGGAAGCGCTGCGGACCGCGGACGCAGAGCTCACCCTCGGCGCCGGGGTTGCCGTTCTCGTCCAGCAGCCGGAACTCCACGGACGGGTGGCAGGTCCCTATCGGTACCGTGCCGCCCGCCGGCATCGGCCACTGCGCAGGGTCGCGCGGCAGCCGGTACTCGGTACACGAGACCGTGGCTTCCGTCGGGCCGTACAGGTTGACCAGGGTGCTGGCCGGCGCGGCCGCCTGCCACGCATGCGCCTGGGGCAGCGTGAGCGGCTCGCCGCCGAACACGCTCCAGCGCAAGGTAGGCATGCTGCCCGACTGCAGGGTGTCCAGACGTGCCGCGAAGGACACCACGGACGGCACGGAGAACCAGTGCGTGAGCCGGTGGGCGTTGATGAACTTGACCGGCGACAGCTGCTGCCCGCGCCTCGGCACCACGAGCGTGCCCCCCGCAGGCCCAGGCGACGAAGAGGTCGTGCACCGAGCCGTCGAAGGTGAGGTCGAAGGCCTGGGAGAGCCTGCTGCCGGGGCCGATCTCGTACCGCGACACCATCTGGGTCAGGTAGGCGGAAACGTTGCGGTGCAGGATCGGCACGCCCTTGGGGTTGCCGGTCGAGCCGGACGTGAAGATAACGTACGCGACGTCGTCCGGGGTGGCCGGGCACGCCGGCAGTTCGGCGAACGGCTCCGCGCCCATCGCCGCCAGCGCTACCGAATCCGCCACGAGCAACGGGACACCCAGGTCGGCGCCGGGGGCGTCCGCGACGGCCAGGTCAAGGCCCGCGGCGGCAGCCACGGCGGCATTGCGGGCCGGCGGGGACTCCGGGTTGAGCGGCACGACCACCGCACCGAGCCGCGCGATGGCGAGGTAACCGACGTACGCGGTCACCGACCGGCTCGCCAGCAGCCCCACCCGCGCCGGTGCGACGCCGTCGTTGGCGGCGAGCAGCCGGGCCGCGAACCGCTCCGCGAGGTGCCGCAGCTGGCGGTAGGTCAGTGTCTCGGCACCCACCTCCAGTGCCGGGCTGGCATCGAACCGGTCGGCGGAGCGGGTGAACCACGCGTACGTGGTCTGCGGTTCGCCGGTCATGCGGCCGGTGCGACCAGCGTGCGGCACCACTTCCGGAACGCGCCCACGGTGGGCAGCTCGGCCAGGTCGTCGGCGTCGACGTCGTGGCCGAGGTCCTGGGTGAGCTCCACGAGGATCTGCACTCTCGCCAGCGAGTCGATCCCGATGTCGGACAGCGCCGAGTCGTCCGAGTAGGACGTGTAGGCGTAGCTGCGCAGGATCGCGTCGACCGGGTCGGCGTCCTCGCCGGTCGTCCGCTCGCCGAACCAGTACCGCTTCGTCCGCCAGGGATGGCCGGGCACCGGGACGAAGGTGCCGCGGTCGGCGAACAGCTCGGCCCAGCCCACCGGTTGGCCCGCGCGGTACCGCGCCGACCGCGTGGAGCCGGTCATCCACGGCAGGCGGGTGGACACCGCCCAGGGCGGCGATCATGTCCTCGTGCGAACGGCCCACCACCGCCAACCGGCAGCGGTGGTGCTGGCGGCGGGTCGCCGCGCTGTAAAGATGTCGCGTAGCGCGAACCCGTTGCCCTGCCCGTCCGGCCCGAGGTATTCCACGTACGCCTGGACAAGCGCATCGAGCGCCGCGGGGGAGCGGGCCGACAGCGGCAGTACGTACGTCTCGCCATCCGCGTCGGGCCGACGTGCTGGTGTGTGGCCCTGCCGGAGTACGAGGTGCGCGTTGAGCGACGAGGCGCCCTGCCCGCTGACGCCCGCGACGGCCGGCCTGCCGCGGTCGGGCAGTTCCTGCAACGTCGTCGGTACCACGAGCGGCAGCTCGTCCCATGCGATCGCCGGGTTGGGGGTGTCGAAGTGCAGGCTGGCCGGGACCTGGCCATGCTCCAGGTACAGCACCGCCTTGAGCAGGCCGGCGATACCGCCGGCGGCCTCCGCGTGCCCTACGTTGGTCTTGACCGAGCCGACGAGGCACGGCCGGTCCGGCGGCCTGCCCACGCCGAGCACCTCGCCGAGACCGGTGAACTCGACGGGGTCGAGCGTGGGTGAGCCCACCCCGTGCGCCTCGACGAAGTCCGCATCCGCCGGGGACACCCCGGCGTCCTCGTAGGCCCACCGGAGCACCTCGGTCTGCCCGGCCACCGAAGGGGTCAGCAGCGAGCCGCCGGTGCGGCCGTCGTTGCCGACGGCGCTGCCCTCGATCACCGCGCGGATCCGGTCGCCGTCGGCGACGGCGTCGGCCAGCCGCTTGAGTACGACGACCCCGACCGCGTCGCTCGGCGCGAAGCCGTCCGCGTCTGCGGCACCGAACTTGCTGCGCCCGTCGTGCGCCAGCGTCCCTGACTGCGTCATCAGGACCTCGCCGTCGGGGAGGGGGTGGTGTTCCCGGTGGCGGAAGGCTGTTGCCGAGCGTGAGCGTCGGTCACGTTTGTCGGGTTCGGGCGGATCGGGCGTGACCTTTTCGTGACCTTCGCCTAGAGTGGCGGACGCCCCATGAGACGCCCCGGACATCTACTTCGTCTGTTCGCCGTCGTCGCCGCGGCGCTTGCGCTGCTGCTCGCCGGCAGCCCCGCGCACGCCGCGCCGTCCGCGAACGGACAACCCCTGTCCAGGGCGGAGACGCCCGACACCGACGAGCTCAGGGAGCGGCTCGCGGACGTCGTGGACGCGTACCAGAAGAGCGAGGACGAGGCCGGCGCGCTGGCGAAGCGCACCGCGAAGGTGACCAAGCGGGTCGACGAGACCAAGGCCCGGCTGGCGCGGTCGCGCGATCGCGTGGCCCGGATCGCTCAGGTCGCCTACATCAACGGTGGGGTGGACACCTCCGCGCTCGCACTCACCAGCAGAGGCAGACCCGACGAGATCGCGGATCGGGTGACCACCATGTCGGTGCTCGCTTCGGCCGACGACGGCACGATGCGCGAGGCCGGGCGGGACCGCCGGAAGCTGGACAGTCAGCTGGCGGACCTGAAGGAACTGAAGGGCCGAGCCAAGGCGAAGCAGGCGCAGCTCGCGTCGCAGCGCGACGAGTTGAACGCTGCACTGCGAAAGGCGGCCAAACTCGCCGCCAAGCGCCGGGCCGAGCGGCGGGCCGAGGACGCCGCCAAGCGGAAGAAGGAGCGTGCCACCCGGTCCCGGGTCGACGGCCGCTTCACCTGCCCGATCGGCAGCCCGTACACGATGATGAACACCTTCGGTGCCCCGCGCGGTGGCGGGCGCAGCCACGAGGGTGTCGACATCGCGGCACCGAAGAGCACTCCGATCTACGCCGTCGAGGACGCCACGGTCAGCCGGGCGTACTCGAACACGCTCGGCGGCATCGCGCTGATCCTGAAGGGCGACAGCGGGGACTCGTACTACTACGCCCACCAGGAGGTCAACCTCGTCAGTACGGGCCAGCGGGTCGAGGCGGGCCAGCTGGTCGCCCGGGTCGGTATGACCGGTGACGCGCAGGGCACCATCTACCACCTGCACTTCGAACGCTGGCCCGGCGGCGGTAGCGCGGTCGACCCGTGGCCGTTCCTGTACCCGCTGTGTGGCAAGTCCGGCTGACCGCCGGCGGCGGCGCTCGGTCAGGCGGAACGGGCACCGGCAGGAGCGTGCGGTGAACCAGCGGTGGCAGCCGGCCGGCCGCGGCTACCGGCACAGGCGTCGGCGTAGTGGGCGAGCAAGTCGTCGGTTGCCGCCTGCCAGCTCCACCGCTGCGCTTCGGCCCGGGCGGCTGCGGTGCGTTCCCTCCGCGGCACGGCGGCGAGCAGCTCGTCGACGAGACGCGGCAGCTGGTCCGCCTGGTCGGCGGGGAACAGCCGACAGGCGCGACAGTCGCCGGTGATCTCGCGGCTGGCAGGTGTGTCGACCGCGACCACAGGCAACCCGGAAGCCAGCGCCTCGAGCAGCACGAGCCCGAGCGTCTCCGTCGTGGACGGGAAGACGAAGACGTCCGCGTCGGCGTACGCCTCGGCGAGAGTCGTGCCGTGCAGGGTGCCGGTGAAGCTGACGGGAACGGAGGCGAACGCCCGCGACAGTCGCTCCCGGTCCGGGCCGTCGCCCACGAGTGTCAGGTGGACGCGGCCAGGTGGCTGCACCAGGGACGTCAGTCGGTGGATGTCCTTCTCCTTGCCGATCCTGCCGACGTAGAGCGCGTCGATCCGGCTCGACGTGTCGGCGCTGCGGGTGCGGCGTGCCGGGTGGAACAGCTCCAGGTCGACGCCGCGACGCCACAGCCGCACACCGCTGGCACCGAAGGAGCGCAGCTCGTCGCACCGTTGGCGCGACGTGGCCAGGTTCACCACGGCCTGGCGGTGCAGTGTGCTCACCACCCACCGGATCAGGGGCTGCAGCCAACCGAGGTGGTAGAAGCGCGCGTAGCGGCTCACGTCGGTGTGGTACGAGGCGACGAGCGGGATCCCGGCCCGCCTGGCCGCCCACACCCCGGCCATGCCGAGGAGCACCGGGTTGACCACGTGCACGAGATCGGGCCGGAACTCCCTGAGATAGCGGCCGACCCGGGGCAGCGGCAGGCCCCACCGGCGGCCGCCGTAGATGAACCGGACGCCGACCGTAGGCACCTCGCGTACCTCCACGCCGCCGAACTGGCTCGACCTGCCGCGTGGGGCGACGACCAGCACCTCGTGCCCGCGACGGCGCAGCTCCCGCACGGTGGCGGAGAGGCGGGTGACGACCCCGTCCGTCGACGGATGCCACGACTCGGTGACGAACGCGATCCTCACCGACCCGACGCTACTGCGGCCATTCGACCCAGCCGGTGAAGAGACGCCATCCACCGGATTGCGGCTAGTAACACGCTTGCCGAACTGGTGCAGGGTTGCCGGTCGGGCGCGCGTGGTCCAGCGTAGATGGTGACAGCCAGGGAGCCCGATCGTGAGGAGGCAGCCATGGCCGTCTGTGAGGTCTGCGGCAACGACTACGCGCTCAGCATCGAGGTCACCGCAGCGGGGAACACCCACACCTTCGACTGTTTCGAGTGTGCGATCCAGCGGCTCGCGCCGATCTGTGAACACTGCTCCTGTCGCATCATCGGGCACGGGGTGGCGCTCGACCGGCGCTTCTTCTGCTGCGCGCACTGCGCCAGGGAGAGCGGAGGTGCGCAGGCGCGCGAGCTCGTCGACGCCGTCGGTCGGCCGTAGGGATCGCGGGCTGTGCCCGGTCAGCTCCGCTCGGCGTATGCCGCGCGGAGCTGACCAAGGACGTCCAACTGCTCGCCGGGGTCGATCATCGCCCAGAAGACGTGGTCGACGCCGAGGCGGTCGAGCTCGAGGAGATCGTCCGCCACCTGTTCCACGGCGCCGGTGAGCGGCGCCCGGTCGTCGGCCGGGCCGTCCGCCGACACCGCACCGTTGACCTGAACGGTCAGCGGCAGCGCGTCCCCGTCGTGCCCGGCGGCGGCCGCGGTGCGGCGGAACGTCGAGATCGTTTCGCGCAGCGCGTCCCAGTCGAACACGACGAGCGTGAGGCCGAGGCCGAGCCTGGCGGCTCGCTCGACGGACCGCGGAGTGGCGGCGCCGACGAGCACGGCAGGCCCACCTGGACGCACCGGCTTCGGGCCGATCTCACACTCGGGCACCTGGTAGAACCGGCCCTCGTAGCGCACGGGGTTCGGTCCCCAGACCGCGCGCATCACCTCGAGCTGTTCCTCGAACCCGGCGCCGCGCCGCCGCATCGGCACGCCGGCGGCGGCGAACTCCTGCGCCATCCAGCCCTGGCCGACACCGGCGAGCAGCCGGCCGCCGCTGAGGTGGTCGAGGGTGGCGAGCCGGCGGGCGAGCACCACGGGCGCCTGGAACAGCGCCACGAGCACGCTGGTGCCGACCAGGATCCGCTCGGTACGCGCCGCGACATAGCTCAGCGCCTCGAGCGGATCGTAGATGTTCGCCCACTCGGGTGGGCCGTCCATCACGGGGCCGCCGGGCCCGCCCATCGGTATCGGCTCGACCGGCCGCAGCAGCCGTTCGTTCGTCCACACGCTGCCCAAACCCATGCGCTCCGCGGTCTCCGCGACCGTGGCGATGGCCTCGGCCGAGATGTCGCGACCCGCAATCGGTAGTGCGGCACCGATCTGCACCATGACGTCCTCCTCGTTGAGCGGTCCGGGTGTACAGACCGCGGGACGGGGGAGAACTCATCGGTCCTCGCCGGGTCAGCGTGCCTCGACGAGCTCCGGGGTGGCGCTGCTTGTCGCCGGGTACGGCTCGACGTCGTAGGCGGCGAGTGCCTCGACGGGGGCCTGGCGGTCCGCTCGTTGTCGGCGTCGTGCGGTGACAATGCCGTAGATGCCGAAGACGATCCACACCACGTTGATGACCGTGTTCGGCACCGCCTGGCGATAGAGCGTGGTCGCGGTCAGCAGCACGCCGCCGATGATGTTGAGCACCTGGAACATCCGGGCATCCGGACTGAGACGCCTGGTGGCGACCAACACGTAGGCCACAGCGACTGCGACACCGCCCAACCAACCGGCTCCGTCGAGCACCACACCGGTCAACTCTGTTTCCTCTCCTGGACGTAATGAATGGATCCCACGGGTTCAGTCTGGGCAGCTTCAGCCTTAGCGTCCAGTGAAGAAAAGCGCACCGTATCGTTTAGGATTCATGCATGGAATTTGCGCTACACAGACTCCGTATGCTGCGCGAGGTCGCCCGCCGTGACGGGGTAAGCGCGGCAGCCCGTGCGCTGCACTACTCACCCTCAGGGGTGTCCCAGCAACTCGCCGCGCTCGAGGACGAAGTGGGTGCGCCGTTGCTCGAGCGCGTCGGCCGTGGCGTGCGGCTCACCGACGTCGGTCGCGTGCTTGCCGAGCACGCGGAGGTGATCCTCGACGCCGAGCAGCAGGCGCAGGCCGCCGTCGAGCAGGTGCGCGACACGCTGGCGGCGGAGCTGATGGCCGGGGTGTTCTCCACGGTGTCCGCCGCGCTCGTGCCCGCCGTCACCGCCGACCTCGCCGAGCGACACCCGGAGATCCGCCTCACCACCCGCGAGACCGACCCTGAGGACGCCGTCGTCGACCTCAGGCACGGCCACCTCGACCTGGCGTTCATGATCGACTACCCGGACGCGTCCGAGCCGTGGCCCAGCGGTCTGCGTACCGTCTCCGTGGGTGTGGAGGACCTGCACCTCGCCGCGCCCGCGGGTCAGTTCACCGACGGGCCGGTCCGGCTGGCCGACCTCGCCGACCTCGACTGGGTCATCTCCGGTCCGCACACGTACTACGGGCGCGCCGTCCGCGCGGCCTGCCGGCGTGCCGGCTTCGACCTGCGCGTCACCCACCAGGTGGACGAGCAGGCCACCGCGCTCGCCATGGTCGCCTCCGGCGCGGGCATCACGCTGATGTCCGACCTGGGCAAGGTGTTCTGCCCCGACACCGTCGACGTGTTCCCGTTGACCAAGGCGATCAAGCGCAGGCTGGTGGTCGCGCACCATCCGGAGGCGACCCGCCGCCCGGCGATCCGCGCCGTCCTGGAGAGCATCGCGGCGGCCGCCGCCGCGCTCGAACTGCACGGCCGGCGCCGGTAGCTGACGGCTACGCCGGTGCCGGTGTTTCACCTGCCGGGCCTGGGGAACCAGTGCGGTGGAACCAGCAGCGAGAGTGGGAGGCCGACGATGCCTCAACAAGCATGGGGCAAGAAGCGTGAACGCCAGTACGAGCACATCAAGAAGTCGCAGAAGCAACGCGGCGCCGGCGAGGACCGGGCGGAGGAGATCGCCGCGCGTACGGTGAACAAGAGCCGGGCACGTACCGGCGAGAGCGAGCGGAAGAGCAAGGTGTCGACGAAGGACGTCGCGCCGCAGCAGCGCGGCGGCAGGCGTTCGGGCCGAGGCGAGGGCCCCGGTGGCCCCACGAAGGCACAGCTCTACAACGACGCGAAGCGGCGCAACATCAAGGGCCGCTCGAAGATGACCAAGCGGCAGCTGCAGAACGCCCTCGGCCGCTGACGCCCATCGCGACGGAGGTGACCCATGTTGACCGGCGACGACACGTTCGCGACTTCGCCGCCTGCGGCGGAGAAGGAAGCGACGCGGGCGGACGAGGCCGAGCAGCGCGCCGAGGTGGCTCCCGTCGACGAGGAGCACGACGAGTACCCGGGCGCTGCAGATGCGCCGCCGACGGAAGACCCGGAGGCGCCAACAGCCGATGCCGTCGAACAGCAGCGGCCAGAACCCCAGGACGACGAGGAGTTCCCCGGCCGGTAACGGCTCGTCAGCTCGCTGGTCCTTCGTGGACGTCGAAGGCAAGGGTGTTGTCCTCGAGGGCGACGGTCACCTGTTGGCCGGCGCGTAGGGTGCCGGCCAGCAGCATCTGCGACAGCTGGTTGTCCACCTCGCGCTGGACAGTACGGCGGATCGGGCGGGCGCCGAACTCGGGTTGGTGGCCGCGGGCCGCCAGCCAGTCGACGGCCTCGTCGGTGAGGTCGAGGGTGATGTCCTGGCCGTGCAGGCGGCGCTTCGTGTCGTCGAGGATGAGGGTGGTGATCTGTCGCAGCTGCGCTGTCTCCAGCCTGCGGAACACGACCACCTCGTCGATCCGGTTCAGGAACTCCGGACGGAACGTGTCGCGCAGCCGTGGCCGCAGGCGGTCCTCCAACGACCTGCCCTGCTGCTCGGGTTCGCCGCCGACGAACCCGACCGCGCCGGCGCTCCCGGTGATCAGCTCGGAGCCCACGTTGCTGGTCATGATCAGCACGGTGTTCCCGAAGTCGACCGTACGCCCTGCCCGTCGGCCAGCTGCCCGTCGTCGAGCACTTGCAGCAGCAGGTTGAAGACGTCCGGGTGCGCCTTCTCGACCTCGTCGAGCAGCACCAGCGAGTACGGCCGCCGCCGGACCGCCTCGGTCAGCTCGCCGGACTCGCCGTAGCCGACGTACCCGGGCGGTGCGCCGATCAGCCGGCTGACGGTGTGCCGCTCCTGGAACTCGCTCATGTCCAGCCGCACCATCCGGCTCTCGGCGCCGAACAGCGCCTCGGCGAGCGCCTTGGCCAGCTCGGTCTTGCCCACGCCGGTCGGCCCGAGGAACAGGAAGCTGCCCACCGGACGACGCGGGTCACCGAGGCCGGACCTGGCACGCCGCACCGCCTCGGCGACGGCGTCCACCGCCTCGTCCTGGCCGACGACCCGCCGGTGCAGGTGCTCCTCGAGGTGCAGCAGCCGTTCCTTCTCCTCCTCGGTCAGCTGGCTGACGGGGATCCCGGTCGACCGGGAGACGATCTCCGCTACGTCCTGCACGTGCACCTCGGCGGTCGCAGGCTCGCGCCGTTGCCGCGCGGCGTCGAGCTGCTGCCGTACGTCGGTGATCTCGTCGCGCAGCTCGGACGCGCGCTCGTACTGCTCGCCGGCCACAGCCTGGTCCTTGTTGCGGACCAGCTCGTCCTGCCGCTGCTCCAGCTAGCGCAGGTCGGTGGACGGCGCCCTGGTACGCAGCCGCACCCGGGCACCCGCCTGGTCCATCAGGTCGATCGCCTTGTCCGGCAGGAACCTGTCGCTGATGTACCTGTCGGAGAGCTCGGCGGCCGCGACCAGCGCCTCGTCGGCGAACCGCACCTGGTGATGCGCCTCGTACCGGTCGCGCAGTGCGCGCAGGATCGTCACGGTGTCGTCGACGCTCGGCTCCGGTACGAGGATCGGCTGGAACCTGCGGTCGAGCGCGGCGTCCTTCTCGATGCTCTGCCGGTACTCGTCCAGCGTGGTCGCGCCGATCACGTGCAGCTCGCCCCTGGCGAGCGCGGGCTTGTACAGGTTGCCGACGTCCATGGTGCCCTCGGTGCCGCTGCTGCCGGCGCCGACCATCATGTGCAGCTCGTCGATGAAGATGATCAGCTCGTCGGCGTGCGCGCGGATCTCGTCGAGCAGGTTCTTCGCGCGCTCCTCGAAGTCGCCGCGGTACCTGGTGCCGGCGACCATGCCGGAGAGGTCCAGCTGGACGACCCGTCGGTCCGCAAGCGTGTCCGGTACGTCGCCCGCGACGATCTGCTGCGCGATGCCCTCGACGATCGCGGTCTTCCCTACACCGGCTTCGCCGATCAGCACCGGGTTGTTCTTCGTCCGGCGCGAGAGCACCTCGACGGTCTGCTCGATCTCGTCGGCGCGGCCAACGACGGGGTCGAGCTTGCCGTCGCGCGCCAGCGCGGTGACATCGGAGCCGAACTGGTCGATGGTCGGCGCCTGCGTCCGCCGACTGGTACTGCCGCCGGACGTGGGCCTGGCTTCCGTTGCCGCCCGCTGCAGTGCTTCCGGTGTCACCTGTGCGTCGGCGAGCAGGCGCCCCGCCGGGGTCTCCGGGTTTGGCCGCGAGCGCGAGCAGCAGGTGCTCGGGGCCGATGTACGTCGATCCGGTCGCGCGGGAGATCTGGTGCGCGTCGAGCATCGCCCGCTTGCTCGCCGGGGTCAGCGTCGTCGGGTGCGCGCCGTCGGTCTCCGCGTCGCCGGCGTGCCCGCCGAGCTGCTCGGCGAGCGCGTCCACGTTGATGCCCGTACGCTCCAGCAGCTCGCGGTGGCCTGACGTACGGCGGTGGCGACGAGTTGCGACGAGCGGGTCGCTCCTGGACCGAAGAAGCGGGCGAAGAACTCGTCGAACGGACCTCGTCCGAAGTCCGCTGGACCCAGGTAGCTGGCCATGCTGACGCTCCTGCGCGAACGGTTGCCGGTTCGCTACGCCACCTACCCGGCGCCGGCGCAGTCACACGTCGGCGGCACCTGCGGGCCCTGGCCAGGCGCCGTGCGCTCCGTCGTGGTCCGGCCGTGCCATGCACCTGTCAGGCGGCGACCTGCACGACCTGCTGCAGGGTGTGCTCGATCCCCGTGGTGCACAGGTGTCGTCGGTCGCCGCGCGGCTGGGGGAGGCCGTCGTGTTCCGCGGCGTACAGGGCGGCGAGTTCCTCGGCGAGTACGGGCGGCGCGCCCGCGTCGACGAGGACGCCCACCCAGTCCGCCCGCGGCACCGTCACCACGTCGAGCGGCTTGCCGAGCACGGCCGCGAGCCGTTCGGCGACCTGCCGCTCCGTGTAGCTCGGTGCGTCCAGGTCGACGATCTCGCTGGCGGACGGCGGCGAGAGCAGCGCTCGTGCGGCCGCGGTTGCGATGTCGCGGGTCGCCACCATCGGCGTCTCGATGTCGGCGGACTCGGCGAACACGGGGTACACGCCGGCGTTGGTGGCCGCGCCGAGCACCGTCTCGACCTTCTCCTGGAAGTGCGGTGACCGCAGCGCCGTCACCACCGCACCGGTGTCGCGGAGCCGGTTCTCCAGGTGGTGCAGCCAACGGATCGGCCCCGTGCCTTCGGCCAGGTCGGCCCCGATGGACGAGAGCGCGACCACGTGCGGCACGCCACTGTCGCCCACCGCGCCCGCGATCGAGTCGGCCAGCCGGCGGTGGTCGGCATCGGCTCCCGTCGGGACGGTCGGCAGCATGACGAACGCGCCGCGGGAGCCGCTCAGCGCGCGGGTGAGTGCCGCCCGGTCGGTGAAGTCGGCGACGGCGACGTCGGCGCCGTTGCGTGACCAGTCGTTGCCCTTCGCCGGATCGCGGACCACTGCCCGCACCCGTTCGCCGGTGGCGAGAAGCTCCTGTGCGGTCGCGCCGCCGGCATGTCCGGTGACGCCGGTGATCGCGTACATGGTGTGGTCCTCTCGGTCGCAGGATCTGTTGTCCTCCACTGAACCGGGTGGCGGCGAGACGGGCCATATTCGTCCTGCTCGCTTTCATGTCCGTCCGTCTACACTCGATCGGGTGGACGCGCTCGCGGATCTACTGGACGGCGTCCGAGCCCGCTCGGCCGCGTTCTGCCGTGCCGTCCTCGAACCGCCGTGGGCGCTGCGGATCGCCGACGGCGCCATGCTCGCTCTCGCGACGTCGCTGCGCGGGCACGCGTGGATCGTGCCGGACGACGACGCGGAACCCGTCCTCATGCGTACCGGCGACGTGGCGATCATCAAGGGCCCGCAGCCCTACACCGTCGGCGACCGCCCGGACACGCCACCGTCGCTCATCGTCCACCCCGGCAACCGGCTGACCACGATGGACGGTGTCGACGTCACCGCCGACCTGCAGCTCGGGCCGCGCACCAGCGGGCACAGCCAGGACGGCTCGGCCGTGGTGGCCAGCGGCACCTACCAGGTCACCGGCGACGTAGGCGGCCGGCTGCTGACCGCGCTGCCGGCCGTCGTGCTCGTGCCGCGTGAAGACGCCCAGTTGCCGGTGCTCGACCTGCTGGCCGTCGAGGTGGGCAGGGAAGAACCGGGCCAGCAGGTGGTGCTCGACCGGCTGCTGGACCTGACCCTCATCGCGACGCTGCGCGCGTGGTTCGCCCGCCCGGACGCCGAGGCACCTGGTTGGTACCGCGCGCAGAGCGACTCGCTGGTGGGGCCGGCGCTGCGGCTGATCCACGACGACCCCGCCCATCCGTGGACGGTGGCCTCGCTGGCCACGAAGGTCGGCGGCTCCCGTGCCGCGTTCGCCCGCAGGTTCACCGCGTTGGTCGGCGAACCGCCGATGACCTACCTCACCGGCTGGCGCATCACACTGGCCGCAGACCTGTTGCGGCACACCGACGCAACGGTCGACACCGTCGCGCGCAAGGTCGGCTACGCCAACGCCTTCGCGCTGAGCGTGGCGTTCAAACGGGCCCGCGGCGTCACACCGCGCCAACACCGCGCCGACCGGCCTGCCTGAACGGATCCGCAACGCCTCACGGCGGTCAGGTGAACACGCCCCTGGGTGCTTCGCGCGGTCGTTACGTTGCCGGTACGAGCATCGTGCGTGGGAGGGCGCCGTAGTGGCTGTGACCGTCGGCAGTTGGAACCTGGAGAACCTGGCCGCGAGCCGGACGGCCGTGGCATCCGGGTCGGTGTGCTGGCGCGGCGGCGGTTGACCCGGGTCGAGCAGGTCGTCGAGTTTCCCGGCGAGCTCGGGCCGGTACGCGTCGACGACGACGGCACGGAGCTGACCACGTTGGGCCGTGCGGGGCTGCGGGTACGTGTGACGGTCGCGGGCACGACTGTCGACGTGGTCACCTGCCACCTGAAGAGCAAGCTGTTGAGCTTCCCCGGTGGCCGGTTCACGCCGCGGGACGAGGGTGAGCGTGCGCGGTACGCGGTCTACGCGCTGCACCGGCGCGCGGCCGAGGCAGCTGCCGTCCGCTCGTACGTCACGACCACGCAGTTGTTGCACGGTCCGCCGGGGTCGGAGATCGGTAGCGGCGGGTTCGACCGCCCGGACAAGGGCGACGGGCAGCGGTTGTGGAACCTGGCGCCGTTGATCCCGGCCGAGGACCGGTTCACCCGGGTCTACCGTGGTCGGCGGGAGCTGATCGACCACCTGCTGGTCAGCCGCGCGCTCGTCGACGCCGTCGACGAGGTCGGCACCGTCGACATCGGCACCACCTCGACCGGCGACGACCCTCGCCGGCGGCGCGACGAACCGGTCTCCGACCACCGTCCGGTCGTGGCCACCTTCCGACCGTCCGCCTGACGGCGTCGCGGGAATGAAACCAGCGCCAGCTTGTTGACGGTAGCGATCGCTATCCAGGGGAGGTGCCGATGTGGGGTACTACGAGCGGTTCCGGTGGGCGCAGAGCCTGTTCGAGCACCGCGACTACCTGACGGCCGCGCGTGTCCTGGAAGAGCTGCTCGCCGACGCAGCGGACGGGTCCGCGGGGCACGGGTTGGCCAGTGCGCGTGAGCTGCTGGCCCGCGCCTACTTCCACTCCGGGCAGCTTGGCCGCGCGGAGGCGACGGCGCGTGCACTGCTCGCC
This sequence comes from Streptosporangiales bacterium, assembly GCA_009379825.1. Classification (NCBI taxonomy): domain Bacteria; kingdom Bacillati; phylum Actinomycetota; class Actinomycetes; order Streptosporangiales; species Streptosporangiales bacterium. The sequence goes on along the minus strand of WHTA01000019.1, from coordinate 59,094 downwards.
GAGGACGCCTGCGCCGCGTACGCGGCGCTGTTGCTGGCCAGGACCCTGCAGCGCGGCTCCCGCCACGAGGAGGCCGACCGGGCCCTCGCATGGGCGGCGGCCCTCGGCGCACCCGGCACGACCTTCGAGCCGGACGAGGACCCGGCGGCCTAACCCCCGCCGGTCAGGTTCCGCCTGCCTCGCGATGGTGACCGTACGGAACGGCGCGGAGCAGCGTCACCCGTACGGTCGCTCCGCTCGGGACGGCGTAGGTCCGTTGTTCGCCCTCCGTGGCGCCGTACAGTGCCGCGCCCAGTGGCGACTCGGGGGAGTACACGTCCAGGCCGGTTGGTTCGCTGGCGTGGCGCACACTCAGCAGGAACGTCGTCGTCTCGGCCGTGTCGTCGAACCGGATGGTCAGCACCATGCCCGGTTCGGCGACACCGTCGTCGGGTGGCGTCTCGTCGACGACGGCGTGCTGGAGCAGGTCCTCGATCTGTCGGATGCGGGCCGCCCGGCGGTCGGCGCTGATCACCGGCTCCTGGTCGAACTCGCCGGCCGTCGTGCCGCTGGGCTCGGCGCCTGCGGTGGGTTGGCCGAGCAGCTGGTCGAGCTCCCGGTGGAGCTGTTCGAACGCCTGCCGGGTCAGCCAGGTGCGTGCACTCGTCGTCATGGGTCTCTTCAGCTGCTGCGGTAGGTCCAGAGGCGGAAAGGCTCGCGTTCGTGTCCTCGGCGAGGCCGGAGGCGACGCGCGACAGGATGTCGCGCTCGGTTCGCAGCAGCTTGTTCTCCGCGCGCAGCCAGTGCAGCTCGGCGCGCTCGTCGTGGTCGAGCGGCTCGTCGTCGTCCTGCTCCACGGCAGGCTGGTAGTCGTGCATCGTCGTCGGTTCCTTCCGTCGGCGTCAGCGCAGTGGGTCGCAGTCGTGCAGGGCGGCCGGCCGGGTGCCTGACGTGATCTGCTCGGCGAGCAGCCGGCCGGTCACGGGTCCCTGGGTGAGGCCCCACATGCCGTGCCCCGCAGCGACGTAGAGCCCGGGCGGGTGTGCGGCGCCGATCAGCGGCCGTCCGTCGTGCGTCACCGGCCGCGGGCCGCCCCACTCGTCGGTGCGCTCGTCCCAGCGGACGCCGTCGAGGAACGGCCGCACCGAGGCGACGATGGCGTCGATCCGAGCGGCGTCGAGCGGGTCGTCCGGGCCGCGGAACTCCATGGTGCCCGCGACCCGCAGCGCACCGCGGTACGGAGTGCACGCCACCCGCACGTCCGGCAGGTAGATCGGCCCCGAGACGGGTTCGTCGGTCGGGACGGTGAACGAGTAACCCCGACCGGCCCGCACCGGCACCCGCACGCCACTGCGCCGGCCGAGACGGCCGAGCCACGCACCCGTGGCGAGGACGACCACATCCGCTTTCACCGACTCGCCGTCGTTCGACCGCACCGCGAGCCGGTGCCGCCGCCGTACCGTCTCGACGACGTCGAAGCCGGTACGGATCGATGCGCCGCGGTCGCCCACCGACTTGCCCAGCGCCGTGGCGAACTCGCCCGGGTCGACGTAGCGCTGGCCGTCGATCCGCACGCCGGCGCCGATGCCGCGGGACGCCTGCTTGACCGCATCCCTGACCTCGCCTGCGGCCAGTTCGCTGTAACGCAGCGGCTGGCCGGCCGCCTGCATCCGGTCGAGCTCCCTGCGCAGGCGCGCGGTGTGCGCGGCCGTGGTGAAGACCGCAGTGACGGGCGCGCTGGTCGTGGTCGCGTCGACACCACCGGCCACCAGCTCGTCGAACGCGTCCAGGCAGCTGGTGTTCAACGGCAGGTTGGCGCGCATCGCACGCTCCCAGGTGCGCCAGGTGCAGTTCGCCGCGAACCTGGTCAGGAACCGCCACCGGCCCATGTCGAGCGTCGCCGGTATGTGCAGTGGTGCGTCGCGGTCGAACAGGGCGCGCAGTCCGTACCGTACGACCGACGGCTCGTTCAGCGGGATCGCCAGCGCCGGCGACAACCAGCCCGCGTTGCCCCACGACGCTCCCGCAGCCACCTCCCGGCGGTCCACGACCGTGACCTCGAGCCCGTGCTGCTGCAGGAACCAGGCGGTCGACAGCCCGACCACCCCGGCCCCCACCACGACAGCGGTACGCGGGCCGCGGCCGGCGTGCACGAGGTCCATGACCTTCCTCCCACAGCCGTTTCCGACGCAACTCGCTTCGAGCTTCCACGACACAGCTGCCCGGCCGATTGTCCGGACGCAACAATCCCGGCACGCGGTTTTGTCCACCGGCCGAGGCAGGTAGCGGGATCGAGCGATGCGTACAGTGCTCGCAGGAGGGAGGGGCGATGGTCAAGCTGGACCGGCTGATCAACGTGCTCGGTGGCTACGGCGCCCGAGTGATCGGTTCCGGCCGTGCGCGCGACATCGAGCTGCGCAGCGTCGTCCTGCACGACCCGACGGAGGACGCGCCGGCACTCGGCGACGCGTTCCTCGCCGTCGGCGTGGCTTCGGTGTCCGCCGCACTCGACCTCGCCGCCGCCGCGCACGCCGTGGTAGCCGTCGTCCGCGACGACGCGGACCCAGGTGCCGACGTCGTCGCCGCGGTGCGGGAGCGCGGGATCGCGTTGCTGGTCGTCGACCCGGCCGTCTCCTGGAGCCAGATCTCCGAGGTCGTGCACGGCCTGGTCTTCGAGGGCCGCGAGACCGAGTCGGGTCGCGGCCCGATCGACCTGTTCGCGCTTGCCGACACCGTCGCAGCGGGCGTGGGCGGCGCGGTGACCATCGAGGACCAGCGGTCGCACGTGCTGGCCTACTCGGGGCAGCAGGACGTCGACCCGGCACGTCTCGAGACCATCCTCGCCAGGCGGATGCCGGCGGAGCTTCGCGCGCTCCTCGAGGAGCGCGGGGTGTTCACCCATCTCACGGTGTCCGACGAGCCGTTGTTCGTGCGGCCCTCGGAGGAGCACGGCCTGCACGGGCGGACCGTGGTGGCCGTACGGGCCGGGCGGGAGCTCCTCGGCTCGGTCTGGGTCACCTGCGACGCGCCCCTGTCATCGGAGCGTTCGCAGGCGCTCGCCAACGGCGCGCACACCGTCGCGTTGCATCTCCTCCGTTCGCGGGTCAGCGCCGACCTGGAGCGGCAGGTCGAGTCCGAGTTGGTCAGCCAGCTGTTGGAGGGCACGTCGGACGCTGCCGTGGTGATCGGCAGGCTCGGCCTGCCACCCGGCCAGTTCCGTGTCATCGCGTTGCAGGCACACCGCGGCAGCGAACACCACGCGGTGACGCTGCTCGCGTTCGAACGCGCCACCACCGGCTTCGGCTGGTCGCGGCCGGGGCGCAGCACCCTGTTCGGCAACACCGTCTACACCGTGCTGCCGTGCGACGACGACGTCGCCGCCGCGCGGCAGTGGGTCGCGGACCTGGTCCGCAACCTGCCCCGCGACGTCACGGTCGCCGCCGGCATCGGCGGCGCGGCGGATCCCGGCGAGCTGCCGGCCGGCAGGCGCGAGGCGGACGAGTGCCTGGCGCTGCACGCCGCCATGCCGGACGCACAGCCGGTCAGCTACGAGGAGTCCTGGGACGAGATCCTGCTACATCGGTTGCGCACTGCGGCCGCGACCGGGCGCACCCCTGCGCGCGGGCCGATCGCCGATCTCGCCAGGCACGACGCGGCGAACGCGACCCAGTACGTGCCGACGCTGCGCGCCTGGCTGGAGGCACAGGGCGACCTCGGCTTCGCCGCGGCGCTGCTGGACGTCCATCCCAACACCATCCGCTACCGGATGCGGAAGATGACCGACGTCGCCAACCTCCAGCTGGACGACCCGAGGAAGCGCCTCGCCATGCTCGTCAGCCTCGCCGTAGACCGTCCCGCACGCTGAGCCTGTCGCGCCGTGACAATCCCGCCGTAACGGCTTGTACGGCCAGGACAACGACGTCCGGCGCCGCATCGGTGATGCTCGACGCTCGCGATCGTCTCGTCCGAGAGGTCCTGTCATGGCGGGCACCCACCACTTGCCGTCGCAGCTGGCGTCGCTGCCCACCTCGCTGGTGGCCGAGACGGCGGAGATCGCCAGGGACTGCGTGCACCGCAGCCTGGCGGCCGTGGACGCACGGGAACACCACTACCTCGTGCTCGCCGCACTCCGCGAGGTCGACGCACTCACCCCGTCGGAGCTGGCGCGGGCGACGGGCCTGGACGGTGGCGACGTCGCCGCGACGGTGAACATCCTCACCAGGGCCGGCCACGTCACGCGTACGGCGGACGACGCCGCCCGCCGGCGCACCCGCATCACGTTGACGGACACCGGGCGGCAGCGCCTCGACCAGCTCGACCGGCTGCTCTTCCGCGCCCAGGCCGCGCTGCTCGTCGGTCTCACCAATCGCGAACGGCTCCAGCTGATCCGGCTGCTCACGTCCGTACTCGACAGGCACCGGACCGAGCTCGATCACCGTTAGCCGCCCGCCGCGGGGAGAATGCGGGTGGGATGCGTACCACGGATGAACTCCGCACGGCGATCCGCCGACACTCACGGGTCGTGGTCGTCGTCAACCTCACGTCACGCCATGCGCGCAGGGCGGCCGCCGAGGTGGCTCCGCTGCTGCGCCGCGCGGGCGTGCGGCCGTTGGCGGAGCTGACCGTACTCGAGCCCAGCCACCTGCCGGCGGCGCTCGGCCGCGCCATGGCCATGCGTCCCGACCTGGTGATCGTCGGCGGCGGTGACGGCACCTTGTCCACCGCGGCCCACGAGCTGGCACACCAGGACGTCGCGCTCGGCGTGCTGCCCCTGGGCACCACCAACAACTTCGCCCGGTCGCTCGACGTACCACTCAACCTGCGGGCGGCGCTGCGAACGGTGGCCGCGGCCAAGGTGGCTGCCGTGGACCTCGGCCGTGTCACCAGCGAGTCGGGGGAGCGGCTGTTCGCCAACCTCACCAGTGTCGGTCTGTCGGTCGATGTCGCGGATCGTGCACCGCATGCCCTGAAGCGGTTCTTCGGCCGGCCGGCGTACGCCCTGACCGCGCTGTGCGCGCTTCCGCGTCATCGTGCGTTCCTGGCCACGGTCACGACGCCAGAAGGCAGCCAGACGTTGTCGACCCACCAGCTGAACATCGCGAACGGCCGCTTCCACGCCGGCTTCGCGATCGCGCACGACGCCAGCGTCGACGACCGCCAGCTCGTGGTCTACCGGCTGGGTGAACGCTCGCGCTCGGACGTCTCGGCCGCCATGATCGACCAGCTGCTCCACGGCGACAGGCGTCGCCTCGTCGCCGGGCAGTACCTGACGGCGCGCGAGGTCCACCTGGTGACCGACCCGGTGCTCCCCATCGACGTGGACGGCGAGGTCTGGGGCCGCACCCCGGTCACCGTCACGAGCACACCGGACGCCCTGCGCGTCGTCGTTCAGTGACCGAGCAGGCTCCAGAACCTGCGTGCCAACGGCGACGGCCGGCCGGTTGCCGCCTCGGTACGGTCGGCCAGGGCGAACACGCAGGTACCCGCGTTCACCCCGAGCCACCGCAGCGGCTCGGGCTCCCACCGCGGCGAGCCGCCACGTACCCAGGGCAGCGCGGTCTCGGCCGTCTCGCGGCCGGTGATCAGGTGCGCGAGCGTGCGGGTCCGGGTTCGTGCTCGACGAGCGCGGACACGTGCTGACCAACGCGCATGTGGTGGCCGCAGGCAGCGACATCACCGTCGTGCTCGCGGACCGCCGCCGGCTGGACGCGACGCTGGTCGGCGCCGACTCGTCGGCGGACGTCGCGGTTCTCGCCGTCGACGAGACGGCCAGCCCGTCGCCGCTGCCGCTCGGCCGGTCCAGGGACGTGCGGGTCGGCGACCCGGTGCTGGCCGTCGGTTCGCCGCTCGGCCTCGCCGGCACGGTCACCGGCGGCATCGTCAGCGCACTCGACCGCGACGTACGGCTCGGCCAGGGGGAGCGACGGCAGGCGCTGCAGACCGACGCGTCGATCAACCCGGGTAACTCCGGCGGGCCGCTGGTCAACGCGCGTGGCGAGGTGATCGGGGTGAACACGGCGATCGCCACGCTCAGCCGTGGCGGTGGCGGCGGATCCATCGGCATCGGGTTCGCCATCCCCGTCGACGAGGCGGTCGACGAGGCACGGCGGATCATCCGGACCAACTGAGGCGCTGCACAGGTGCGCGGATTCTCGTGGTGGAAGACGAGGAAGACCTGGTCGAGGCGGTACGGGTCGGCCTCGTACGGGCCGGGTACGCCGTCGACACGGCGCTGGACGCACGGGTCGCGTCCGAGAAGCTCTACGGCAACGCGTACGACCTGCTGCTGCTCGATCTCAGCCTGCCAGGTGGTGACGGCTTCCAGATCTGCCGGGCCATCCGCGGCGGCGAGCTCGACGGTATGACACCCGCCGACGTCCGCATCCTCATGCTCACCGCACGCGACGGGCTCACCGACCGGGTCCGCGGGCTGGACGAGGGCGCCGACGACTATCTCGCCAAGCCGTTCGCGTTCGCCGAGCTGCTCGCCCGGGTGCGGGCCCTGCTGCGACGCGACCTGGACAACGTCAGCGCGGTGTGGACCGTCGGCGCACTCCGGTTGGACACCGCCAGGCACGAGGTGCGGCGCAACGGCCGGCACGTCGACCTGACGCCGAAGGAGTTCGGCGTGCTGCAGTACCTGATGGGCAGGCCGGGGCACGTGGTCTCGGCTGAGCAGCTGCTCGAGCACGTGTGGGACGAGAACGCCGACCCGTTCACCAACCCGTGCGGGTAACGGTCGGCACGCTGCGGCGCAAGCTCACCCGCGACGGGGCGTCGCCGATCGAGACGGTCGTGGGACGCGGCTACCGCCTGAAGGAGGACGGCTGATGACCAGGCTCCGGGTGCCGGACTTCGTCTACTCGATCAGGTTCCGGCTGACGGTGATGTACTCGACGCTGCTGTTCGCGCTGGCCGCGCTCGTGCTCGGCGGCATCTACCTGGCGGTCTCGCGTAGCACGGAGGCGCAGCCGATCACCAAGACCTACCGTGCCGAGAAGGTGCTGCGCGACTCCAGCGGCAGCGAGCAGGTGGTGGGTCAGGTCGACGTGGTGAAGGTGCAACAGGTCGAGCAGGCCGTGAACTACCAGACCATGCAGAACCTGCGTACGTACTCGCTCGGCATGCTCGGCGGCCTCTTCGTCGCGAGCCTCGGTATCGGCTGGATGCTCTCCGGTCGTGCGCTGCGCCCCGTACGGGCGATCGCCCGTACGGCCGAGGACATCCAGGCGACCGACCTGTCCAGGCGGATCAAGCTCGGCGGGCCCCGGGACGAGCTGCGCTACCTCGGCGACACGGTCGACTCCATGCTCGACCGCATCGACCGAGCGTTCCGTGCCGAGCGGCAGTTCGTCGACGACGCGTCGCACGAGCTGCGTACACCGCTGTCGATCATCCGCGCCAACGTCGACGCGGTGCTGACCGCTCCGGACGCCACGGACGACGAGCGGCGGCGTGCCGCCCTTGTCGTCGACCGTGCGACGACGCGGATGACGCAGCTCGTCGACGACCTGCTCGCCACCGCGCGCCGGTCGGGCAATGCCTTCCACGACACCGACGTCGACCTGGGCAAGGTCGTGCACGAGGCGGCCGACGAGTACGAACCGCTCGCGGCCGAGCGCGGCCTGACCATCGCCAGAGCCATCCAGGGCGGCCTGCTGACCATCGGTGACCACGACGCGCTGCGCAGGGCGGTCGGCAACCTGCTCTCCAACGCCGTGCGGCTGACGCCCACGCACACCACGCTCACCGTCGCGGCCGGCCGTAACGGAACCTGGTTGTGGGCGGCCGTGAGCGACGCCGGGCCTGGGATCCCGGACGCCGACCAGCTGCAGGTCTTCGACCGCTTCTGGCGCTCCGCCGACGGCGACTCAGGCAGCCGGCGTACGGGGCTCGGGCTGGCCATCGTGCGGCAGATCGTGGAGGCACACGGCGGCCACGTACGGCTGTTCTCCGCGGTGGGCGAGGGCAGCACGTTCGTGATGTGGCTGGCTCCCCGCGACGGTTCGGGTGCGGGCGGCCCGCCAGAAGGCAACCCGCTGGTGGCGCGGTCAACCGGTTGACCGCGTTTCCGGCCGGCTCGTAGATTGACGGCAGGTTGCCCGGCGCGGTGTACGTTGCGGCCGCTGCCGCCGGCGCGTTCTCGTCGACGACAGGGAGGTACGATGCGCGGCACCGTGAAGCAGGCGTTGGGCCGAGGTGACGTCGTACTCGGCACGTTCGTGTTGGAGTTCGCGACGCTGGGCATCGGGCGGCTCGCCGCGAGCGCCGGCGCGGAGTTCGTCATCTACGACACGAGCACACCGGCTGGGGCTGGGAGACCGTCGCCGGCGTGGTGGCCACCACGCGTCCCACCGCGGCCGAGGCGTTCGTCCGGGTCCCGCTGGCGCAGCGTTCGTACGTCTCACGCGCACTGGCCGCGGGCGCGACCGGGCTGATGATCCCCATGGTGGAGAGCGCGGAGAGCGCCAGCGAGATCGTCGGGTGGGCGAAGTACCCGCCGGTGGGCGTACGCGGTGCCGCGTTCGGCGTGGGCCACGACGACTACGCGACCGGCGGCGCCGTGGACTACATGCGCGACTTCAACGCCGACATCGTGCTCATGCCGCAGATCGAGACCGTGGCCGGGCTGGACGCCGTGGACGAGATCGCGGCCGTCGACGGTGTCGACGTGCTGTGGGTCGGCCACTCCGACCTCACCAACAGCATGGGCATCCCCGGGCAGTTCGACCACCCGGACTACCTCGGTGCGCTCGACAAGGTGGTCGGCGCGGCGAAGCGGAACGGCAAGGCCGCCGGGTTCCTGGCCGGGAGCACGCAGGAGGCCACTATGCTGCTCGACCGTGGCTGCCGCATCATCGCGTACGGCGGCGACCTGTGGATCTACCGGGAGGCGTTGCGCAACGGGCTCGCCGAGACGCGTGCGAGCCTGCACGGCTGAGGTCAGCCGGCCGGGTCGCCGTCTTGCACCACCTCCTCCACGGCGCTGATGATCGCCGCGGTGACCGGGTCGATGCTGTCGTCGAAGTCGTGATGCTTCCGCACGTAGCCGGCCACGAACGGGCAGAGTGCCACGATGCGCATGCCGTTGTCGCGGGTGTCCGCGAGCGCCCGCGTCACCAGGGTGCCGGCGAGCCCGCGTCCGGCGAACGCCTCGTCGGTCTCGGTGTGGTAAAAGATCCGCTGCCCGTCGCGGTCGAGGTACTCGGTGAAGCCGGCGGGCGCACATCCGACGGTGCTCTCGTAGCGGTGGTGCCTGCCGACGTTGGTCACGGCGATGTCGTCCACGCCACTCACTATGCCCTACCCGGCGTCCGGGCGAGCATGGCTCGCGCTGCGGGGAGGCAGCCGAGCAGGAGCAGTACGAGACCGGCGATCCCGACCGTCTCGACGGGGCGCCCGGGTAGGACGAACCCCGCCATGGTCACCGGGCTGCTGGCGATCAGTGCCCAGCACGCCCACCGCGCGACGGCGCGGGCCCGCAGCAGCGCGATGCCGAAGAGTACGTAGGCGACCAGGTGACCGAACACGTAGGTGAGGAGGAAGAACGTCATCACCGCGCTGGTCTCGAACCTCGAGTACAGGTCGGCGTACTGCCCGCTGTCCGGGAGCTGGGCCATCGTTCTCGCCAGGTCGTCCAGGGCGATCAGGGCGGCGAAGGGCAGCCAGCCCATGACACCGAGCAGCCCGCTGACCGTGGCGAGCCACGGCGTCCTGCGGTAGGCCAGGTAACCGAGCCCGACGGCGCCGATCGGCAGCAGGAACGAGGCGACGACGTACGCCACCAGGTGGACGCCGTTCGTGACCGGATGCGCGCCAGCGTTGGCGGCGACGGTCAGGCCACCCTCGCCGATCTCCTGGACGGGCGGGTGGAGCGCCGCCCCGACGAGGTAGCCGAGCGGCCCGCCGACGATCGCGATCGCCAGCACCGCCCGGCACAGCAGTTCGGGCCCGCTGGGCCGAGGGTTGGAAGAAGTCATGGCGTGCGCCTCCCGGGCCATGATCGGGCCGCTCGAGGCCGGAAGCCAGCCGTTTCGCGGCCGCCGGCTGCCGTGTTGCGGATCGCGTCACTCCCGGTGACGGCATGCGCCGCCGGCTACGCTGGCCGGGAACGGCGGCGAGTTGTCGAGGGGGCGTGATGAGCAACCTGGAGACCGCACCTGCCGAGCTGGCCTGCACCGGTGCCGAGGCCGAGCTGGAGCGCGGGCGCGTGCTCGATGCGCGCGAGGTGCCGCTCGGCGGCCCGCGGGCGATGACCGTACGCCGCACGCTGCCGCTCGGCGACCCGCGGGCGATGACCGTACGCCGCACGCTGCCGCAGCGGGCGCAGTCGCTGATCGGGGCGTGGTGCTTCGTCGACCACTACGGGCCGGACGACGTCGCAGCCACCGGCGGCATGCGGGTGGCCGGGCACCCGCACACCGGGCTGCAGACCGTCTCCTGGTTGTTCAGCGGCGAGGTCGAGCATAGCGACACGACCGGCGCGCACGCGTACGTCCGCCCTGGTGAGCTGAACCTGATGACCGCGGGTTCCGGCATCGCGCACTCGGAGTACTCGACCCCGGACACCTCAGTGCTGCACGGCGCGCAGCTGTGGGTGGCCCTGCCGGAGCGCGACCGGTTCGTGGACGCGGGTTTCGAGAGCTACCTACCGCCGGTGCTCGAGCCCGAAGGCGCTCGCGTGCTGGTGTTCCTCGGCAGTCTGCTCGGGCACACCTCACCGGTCCGCACCTACTCGCCGTTGCTGGGCGCCGACGTCACCGTCGCCGCCGGCCGCACGCTGCGGCTGGACGTCGACCCGGCGTTCGAGCACGGGGTGCTCGTCGACTCCGGTGTGGTGACCACCGCGGGTGTGTCGGCTAGCCAGGGACAGCTGGTCTACGCCGGCGCCCGACAGCTCACCATCGAGGCGTCCGCCGGCGCAGCGGCGCGCGTGCTGCTGCTCGGCGGCGAGCCGCTGGGCGAGCAGCTGGTGATGTGGTGGAACTTCATCGGCCGCAGCCACGAGGAGATCGTCACCTTCCGCGAAGAGTGGGAGCAAGAACGCACCCACAGTGCACGCAGCGCCCCAGGCCGGTACGGCCGCTTCCCCAAAGCCTGGCAGGAGACTCTGCCCGCCCCCGACCTCCCCAACACCCGACTCAGACTCCGCGGCTGAACCGGACGTCTCTGTGGGGGTGGTCGTGGGTCGGGTCGTCGATGGTGGGTTGTAGTTGGTCGAGCCAGTCCGGGGCGGTGGCCTCGCCGTCGCGTTCTCTGGCCGTGGCCAGTGCGCCGGTGAGTGTGTTGTGGATGGCCAGCTGCCACGTCAGGCCGTGGGTGCGGAGCTGGCTGGTCAGCTCGGGGCTTGGACCGACCAGCTGGAGCTGGCCGCCGAGGAGTTTGGCGCGTTCGCCGGTGCGGCGTAACGCGTCCGCGCCGACGGGGTCGAGGTGGTCGACGCCGCTGATGTCGAGGATCAGGCGCGGGCCGTGCCGCGCTAGCGCCTCCAACAGCATGCTTCGGACGCGCATGACGGTCTGCAGCGTGATGGCGCCGATCGCGGTTACCACCGTGTGGCCCGCACGGTGTTGCCGGGCGAGGTACAGCTTGTGCTCGTCCGTCACCTGTGGATCACCTCCGACCGTGGACCAGTGTTCGGCGATCGAGTAGGAAACGCTTCGGAACTACCTTTCTAGCACTGCTTCGGCACGGTCGAACACCCGTACGCCGACTCGACCTGACTGCGGCCGGGCTCCCGGGTGACCCAGGAGCCCGGCCGGTGATCGTTCGTCAGCGCGACCTGATCGCGCGGTACTTTCCGACCGCGCGTCGCGCGGTGCGGTACGCGACGCCGGTGGCGGTGCGGTTGATCGGGGGGTTCTGGACGCGGGTGAACTTGAGCATCCGCTGGCCGCGTGGGTGCCCCCATTTGCCGATGTAGGTGAGCTTCCAGGGACTGAACGAGGCCGCCCAACGGAGGTCGGCGCGGTAGTACCAGAAGGTGTTGGCGTCGGTCTGCATGTGCCCCTTGACCTTGTCCAGGGGCACGTCGGGCCGTTGCTCGTAGAACGTGGTGTAGAACACCCCGCCTGGACGCATGACCTTGGCGATCCGGTAGAGGCAGAGCCGAATGTTGTTCAACGGGATGTGGGTGAAGACGGACTGCGCGATGGCCATGTAGAAGCCGACACCGAAGTCGGCGTCGAACCGGTTGGTGATGCGGAGGTTCTCGACCGGCAGGCGTGCGCGTTGGTCGTCGTCGAGCTCGTGGTCGTAGCCCGCCTGGACGATGTTCGGGTTGATGTCGATGCCGTAGTAGTTGCCCGGTTGGAGATACTCGACGAGGTGGCGGCCGGCGCGGAAGCTGCCGCAGCCGACGTCGAGGAACCGATGGTCGGGCCGCAGGCCCTGGTCGCGGAGGAAGTCGAGCTGGAGCTTCCCCACCGAGTCCCAGTACCCGCCGACGTAGCGGCGGTGCTTGCCCTTGGCGATCTCCTCAGCGGTGAACTCTCGCCCGTAGTCGCGCTCCGGCCTGAGCTCCTCGATCCGCTGTTCGATGGTTGTCAACGGTGGTCACACCCCTTGAAAGGAAATAGGAATGTCGGCCTTACAGGTGGGTCGGTCGTACTGTGCGGATGTCGCGAAGAGTGGTTCTGAGCAGGCCAGGTGCGCTGTTGTCGAGATGCGACGGCGCATGGCTCGACCTGCCTCTCCGGAAGGGTTTAGGCTAAGTTGGCCCGGTTTACTCAGTCAAACTCGGGCCGTGGTGTGTCGTCGATCGGAGAGCGCGATCATGGTCCAGGCGTTCCTGTTGTACGAGTACCCGTAGCCGAACCCGGTGCGGAACAGGTCCCTGATCTTGATCACCTCGACCGAGTCGAAGCCGACGGCGAGCAGGTCGCGCATCCGCGGCGCGCTGAGCAGGTTCCAGAAGTACCGGCGCACCGGCTGCACGACGTGTTCGGGCTGGTCGGCCATGTGGAAGAAGCTGACCACGAGTCCCACCCGCGCGAGCCGGCGCGCCTCCCGCACCGCCTGCTCGATCGCCGCCGGCGACAGGTGCTCGAACAGGTCGAAGGCCAGTACGTAGTCATAGCTGCCGTTCTCGTACGGCAGGGCGAGGACGTCCTGCACCTCGAAGTCTACGTCGGGGAACCGGCGGCGCGCGTTGGCGACGTTCGCCTCGCTGAGGTCGACGCCGGTGTAGTCGAGGAACCTGGCGAGGCCGTAGCTGTCGAAGTAGCGGTAGTCGTTCGCCGAGCCGCAGGCGAACTCGAGCACCCGCAGGGGTCCGGCCGACCGGTGCCGCAGCGCCTCCGCCCACCGCTTCTCGTAGTGGTCCTGCCAGTCGGCGATCACGGCGGTGACCTCGAGCACCCGCGCGCGCCTCGCGGCGTCGCTCGACGTCCCCATCCGCACCCCGAGCTCACGGGCCCGCCGGCGCAGCGCCTTGGTCGCCCGGACACAGTGCTCGAGCTCCTCGCGCATCAGCTGCGCGTGCTCGTCGCCGAAGAGCTCGCCGATCAGGTGGTGCCGGGTGAGGATGCTCTGCGCATTGATCTGGGGGTTCTGGAAGCCGCTGACCAGGTACGTGTCCAGTGCCGCGGGATCGCCGCCGGCCCAGCTGGCCCTGAGCGTCCTGCGTTCCGCACCCACCGATGTCGGCGGCCGGCCGGGGCACAGCCGGTGCTTCAGCCGGGCAGCCCAGCTCCGCCGCCGGCTACCGCGCGGGGCGATCTTCTCCACCAGACCCATCGGGCGCTCCCTGGTGGCCACCAAATCCCGGATCGCGTCGCGGGTCAACCGCCGCCGGTGGGTTTCCGCCGTACCGGGACGAGCGGTACGGCGAGCAGCGGGAAGATGGCGACGGCGGCGAAGGCGAGCGCGTAGCCGTACTCGGTGACGGCGGCGCCGACGAGCGGCGCGACGGCCGACGCCACGAGCAGCTGGCCGGTGTTGTGGGTGCCCATCGCGCGACCGGACCACGACGGGCCGGCGATCTCGGCGACCGAGGTGAAGGCGAGCGCGTTCGGCGAGACCGTGACCACCGACGCGACGACGGCAAGCGCGATGGCCAGCACCGAGTCCTCGAGCAGCGCGAGCGCGAGCATCGACACGCACGTCACTGCGGCGATGATCCGCATCGGCCCGAGGCGGCTGCGTACCCGGTCGGACCAGACGCCGGCCCCGACCCGGCCGAACGCTCCGAGCAGCTGGACCACGGCGACGAGGGCACTGGCCGCGCCGATCGACCACTCCTTGGCGTCCACGAGCCACACGAGCGTGAACGTCCAGATCGTGAACTGCGGCACTACGAGCAGGATGGATGCGCTGTGGATGCGCAAGAGCCGGCTGTCGCGGCGGTACGGGTTGGCCAGGTAGCCGAGCTCCTCCGACTCTGCGCGGCTCGGCCGGGGCGGGTCCACCACGAGCAGCGCGGTGAGGACGGTAGCGGCGAAGCACATCCCGCCGATCAGCAGCAGGGTGGGGCGTACGCCGTAGCTGTCGACCAGGCTGGGGACGATCGCGGCCGTGATGCCGACGCCGACCGGCTGCGAGGCCTGGCGGATCCCCATGGCCGTACCGCGGCGGTGCGGCGGGAACCAGCCGACGATCAGCCGGCCGCTCGCGGAGTTGATGCTGCCGCCGCCCATGCCGCCGAGGAGCAGGAAGACGCCCATCGCCACGAACGACGAGGCGAAGCCGGCAGTCGCGGACGCCACGGCGAGGATGCCGAGGCCGATGGTGATGGACAGCCGCTCACCGATGCGGTCGACGATCACACCCCACGCGAAGAGGGTGAGCAGATTACCGACTATTGGCGCGGACGCGAGCAACCCCGCCTGCGCGAGGCTCATGTCGAGCGTGAGGTGGAGGTGGGGGATGAAGAACGGCACCACGTTGAGGAACACGGTGGCGGTGATCTGCGCCGCCATGCTGACGACCAGCATCAGCCACAGGTTGGTTGTCGTCGACCTTCGCACGGTTACGCGAGCAACCCACCGATGCGGTTCCGCACCGGGTGGAGCCGGCAGCCTCGCCCGCCGGTCATGTCTTCGCTCACCTCGCGGTCGGGTGCGGACTGCTCCACAGCTACAGGTGTCCACGATAACCCGCGGCGCGAACCGCGGGCGCACACCGACAGGGGACGCTACTCTTGTTGAACTCTTTCGCGGACCCGAGGAGCGCCGTGGGCACAGTGGTGAGCAGGGTGTTGTTGGCGATCTGTGCGGTCTGTGCCGTAGCGGGTGGCGCCGCGCTCGTCGCGCAGGTCGTCGTCTACTTCGGCGCCGACCAGTACATGCCCGAGTTCCAGGTCGGTGGTTACGGCTTCCTCATCGGCGTGGTCGGCCTCGGCCTCTACGTGGGCGGTGCGGTCCGGCTGCACGTCGTCGCGCGGATCGCGGTCGGGGTGCTGGTGGCGTTGATGAGCTACATCGCCACGTTCGTCATCGCGTTCCTCGTCTCGCTGGCTGCCCACCCGGGCGGCCCGCGGGGCAACCTGGAGGACGGCACCATCGGCGCGATCTGGGTGCTGGTCGGCGGGTTCCTCGCCGTCCGCGCGGCGATGCGCGGCTGGCCGGTGCGCCGTACGGCCTAGAGCGTTGCCGCGGTCTCGCGGAGCGCGGTACCGGCCGCTTCGAGAATCGGGTCGCCGTGGCCGAAGCAGGCGGTTTCGACGTCGAGCTCCGCAAGCCGTCGGAACGACGACAGCGTCCGGGCGCGGTTGACGTTGAACACGCCGGGCAGTGGCTTGCCGTCGACGTTCGCCGCGGCGTCGCCGGTGAACAGCACCCGCGCCGCCCGCAGGTGCAGGGCGATGCTGCCCTCGGTGTGTCCAGGCACCGAGATCACCCGTGCGCCGCCGCCGAAGTTCAGGACGTCGCCGTCGTAGAGCTCGCGGTCGACCCGCACCGGCGGCGCCGGCGGCAGGTCGGGTTTGGCGTCCCAGATGTCCCGTTCCCACTCCGGCGCGTGGGTGAGGTTGGGCGGGGGCGCGGACAGGTCACCCCGGATCACCGGGGCGTCGTGCATGTGGGCCATCACCGTCACCTGTCCCCAGGTGCTGATCTCGGCGGCGGAACCGACGTGATCCTCGTGGTGGTGGGTGAGGACGACCCGCTTCAGGTCGGTCTTCTCCAGGCCGATCTCGGCGATGGCGTCCGCGATCTCCCCGGCCGCGGCTGCGGGACCGGCGTCGATCAGCGTGAGTCCGCCGTCGTCGTGCCATAGGTAGACCTGTCCGAACGACAGGGTGACCAGGTGCAGTTCCCGGCGCAGCTCGACGACCTCCATGCATGCGACTCTAAGCATCCGGGAGGCGGGGCGTCATGGGAGGTTCGCGACGAGCAGACACGACCCGTTGACAGGCCTGTATACCACTATGTATCCATGACGGGACACAGGAGGTGCGATGGCGGACCGGGTGGCACAGTCGGCAACAGGAGCGGTTGCCGACCGGGTGTACGAGCAGCTGCGCAGGGAGATACTCGACCTGTCGCTGAGGCCCGGCGAGCGGGTCACGGAGAACACCTGGCCGCGCGGCTCAACGCCAGCCGCACACCGGTCAGGCAGGCGCTGCACCGGTTGCGCGAGGACCGGTTGCTCGAGGCGGCCAGCGGCGGTGGCCTGCAGATCGCGCAGCTCTCGCCGGGTGACGTCGGTCAGCTGTGTGACCTGCTCGCCGTCGTCGACAGCTACCTGTTCTCGCGGGCCGCGGAGCGCGGCAGGGAAGGCGACGCCGGCCAGCGGCTGGTCGAGCTGGCCAAGCAGCTGGTGAAGGCCGCCAAGACGCACGACCTGGACGCCTGGCGCGAGCTCGACTCGGCGTACCACGCGGTGATCCACGACCTCGCGGACAACCCGTGGGCGTCCGACGTGAGCAACGAGACCCGCGCGCGGTTGCACCGGTTCTGGGTGCCGTCGTCCGACCGGCAGAAGCGACTGGCCAAGTGCAGCACCGAGCACACGGAGATGGCGAAGGCGATCGCTGCGGGTAACCCGGACGCCGCCGCCGCGGTGGTCGGCGAGCACGTCGCGCACATGCGCAGCAGCCTGCTCGCGGTGTTCGAGGCGGCCAGCCCACTGCTGGGCTCGTGGTAAGGCGTCCCGTGCTGCTCCTCGGTATCGACCTCGGGCAGAGCGCCGTCAAGGCGACCGCCGTGACGGCGGACGGCGAGGTGCTCGCGAGCGCGTCCCGGCCGTGTCCTGTGTCGCACCCGCGTCCCGGGTGGGTGGAGCAGGACCCGGACGCGTGGGTGGACGCGGCGGCCGCGGCCTGCCAGGCATTGTGGGCCGACGTCGAGCCGGGCCGGGTGACCGCCGTGGGGCTGAGCTCGGCCACCCACCACGGCGTGCTGCTGGACGCCGACCTGCGGCCGGTGCGGCCGAGCATCATGCTGACCGACGGGCGGTCGGCCGCCGTCGCTGCGACACTGGACACGTCGCACGCCGACCACATCCTGGCCAGCACCCGCAACGGCGTCTCCGCCACCTGGACGCTCGCGCACCTCGCCTGGCTGGCGGAGCACGAGCCGAGCGCCCTGGAACGTACCCGCACGGTGGTGTTCGCGAAGGACTACGTACGGCTGCGGCTCACCGGTGAGATCGCCACGGACTGGATCGAGGCCGAGGGCAGCCTGCTCTGGGACGTGGCGCGCCGGCGCTGGGACGACACCCTCGTGGCGCTCGCCGGACTGCGGCCGGACCAGCTGCCGCCGGTGTTCGACCCGGTGGCGCCCACCGGCGTGGTCGGTGCGGACGGGGCGCGGCTCAGCGGCATCCCCGCAGGCACGCCGGTGATCGCGGGCTGCTCCGACACGGCCGCGGAGGCGTACGCCGCGGGAGCGAACGCGCCAGGGATCGCCGTGGTGAAGATCGCCACGGCGGGCAACGTGAACGTCGTGACCGACCGGCCGACGCCGGGACCTGGCCTGCTCACCTACACCCACCCGGTGGCAGGGCTGAGCTACCACGCGGTGGCGACGAACTCGGCGGTCAGCTCGTTCGACTGGTGGCGGCAGCTGGTCGAGCTGTCCGACCCCGAGGCGGCCACCGCGGAGGCGGCCGGGGCACCGCCGGGAGCGGTGGTGTTCCACCCGTACCTGCTCGGCGAGCGGGCACCGTGCTGGGACGCCGACCTGCGCGCGACGTTCCTCGGCATCAGCGCCACCACCGACCGCGGCGCGTTGACCCGCGCGGTGCTCGAAGGCGTGGCGCTCTCCCTCACCGACTGCCTCGAGGTGCTCACCGACGCCGGTCACGAGCTGGCGCGCGCGCAGATCATCGGCGGCGGAGCGCGTAGCGCGCTGTGGCGGCAGATCACCGCGGACGCGCTCGGCATACCGCTGACCTACCCGGCGCTGCCCGACGCGTCCGCAGGGGTCGCACTCCTCGCCGGCGCGGGCGCGGGGGAGCCGATGGCCGCGCCGCCACCGGTCGCACACCACGAGCCGGACGCCGCCAGACACAAGGGCTACCGCGAACTGCTCGACGTCTACCGGGACGCCCGCACCGCACTCGCGCCCATCCAGGCCCGGTTGAAGGGCATCAGCTTCGGCGAGGAAGAGAGGTACGCATGAGCGCGCGCGGCCGATACCTGCAGCGGACGCTGCGGCACGAGCTGGCGACGGTGGTCGGCAGCGAGCACGTCAGCACCGACGCCGAGCAGCTGCAGGCACAGGCGGAGGACTGCTCGTGGGTGGCCATGTACCACCGCATGCGCGAGCTCGAGCTGCCGGCCGCGGACGTGGTTGTGCGCCCGGACACCCCGGAGCAGGTCGCGGACATCGTCCGTATCGCGTACGACCGCGGCGTGCCCGTGGTGCCCCGAGGCGGCGGCACCGGCAGCCAGGGTGGCACGTTCGCGCCCTACGGCGGCATCGCGCTCGACCTCGGGCGGATGTCCAGGATCCGCGCGGTGGACACGACCAGCCTGACCGTCGAGGCGGACGCCGGCGCCACCGGCCAGGCGGTCGAGGAGGCGGCCGGCCGCCACGACCTGACGCTGGCGCACTACCCGGGCAGCCTGTACCGCGGCGCGACCTTCGGCGGCTACCTCGCCGCGCGCGGCTCTGGGGTGGTCTCCACCAAGTACGGCAAGGCGGAGGACCAGGTGCTCGCCGTCGAGGCGGTGCTGCCGCCCGGCCGGCTGGTACGTACGCCGGCGACGCCGAACCACGCGGTGGGCCCCGGGCTGCTGCAGCTGCTCGTGGGTTCCGAGGGCACCCACGGGGTGATCACCGGCGCGACCATGCGGCTGGACCCGATACCGACCCGGCGCGCGTTCCTCAGCTTCGTGTTCCCCACCGTCGACGACGGCCTCGCCGCCGCCCGCACGCTCGTCACCGCGCGCTGGCGTCCCGCCGCGATGCGGCTGTACGACGAGGCCGGTAGCGCGTTCCTGAACAAGGTGGTGGACCACGGCGTCGACGGCGTGCTGCTCGTGGTCGTCTGCGACGGCGAGCCGGCGCTGGTGGACGTTGAGCAGCAGGCGATCACGGAGATCTGCACCGGCGCCGGCGGCAAGGACATCGGCGGGGCGGCGGCAAAGGCGTGGTGGGACGGCAAGTACGAGGTGCACAGCGAGGAACGCGCGCCGCGTCCGCCGCTGTTGTTCGGCACGAGTGACGCGTGCTGCACGTTCGACAAGCTGCCCGCGCTGTACCGGGCGAAGAAGCACGCCGTCGAGTCCGAGTTCGCGTCCGTGGGCGTGCGCTACACCGCGCACTTCTCGCACTGGTACCCGTGGGGCGGCATGATCTACGACCGCTTCTACGTCGACGAGCCACCGGCAGACCCGGACGCGGCGCTTGACCTGCACGACCGGCTGTGGGACACCTGCATCCGGGTGAACCTCGACGCGGTGATGAACGACCACCACGGCGTCGGCGAGAAGCTGGCCAGGTTCATGCGTGCACAGCACGGCCCGGCCTTCGACACGCTGCTCGACATCCGTGGTGCCATCGACCCGCTCGGGCTGATGAACCCGGGCAAGCTCGGCTTCGGGGCACCGCGGGTCGCGGTTCAGGGAGCGCAGCGATGAGGGCCGTCGTCTACACCGCGCCAGGTGAGCTCGAGCTGCGCGACGTGCCCGAGCCGGTCGCGGGTGAGCGCGAGGTCGTCGTCGACGTGGCGTACACCGGCATCTGCGGCACCGACCTGTTGGTGTGGCACGGCGGCATGACGCGGGTGCAGCCGCCGGTCGTGCTCGGCCACGAGTTCGTCGGTCGTCTCGCCGCCGCGACCGCGGAGCTACCCGCAGGCGCGCCGGTCGCCGTGGAGCCACTGCTGGAATGCGGCGACTGCTGGGCGTGCCGCAACGGTTGCCGCCACGTCTGCCGGCGGCTGCGGTTGATCGGCGTCGACGTGGACGGCGGCGCTGCTGCCAGGGTCACGGTGCCGGTCGACCGGTTGCACCCGCTGCCGGCGGACGCCGACCTGCGTACGTTCGCGATCACGGAACCTGCCGCGGTGGCAGTGCACATGGTCCGTCGGGCCGGGGTCGCCGAGGGCGAGAAGGTCGCCGTCGTCGGTGGTGGACCGATCGGCGCACTCGTCGCGTCGGTGTGCCGGGCACGCGGTATCGCCGACGTCATCGTGTTCGAACCGCACGAGGATCGCGCACGGTTGCTGCGCGGGCTCGGTCTCGACGTCGTCGACCCGACAGGTGACGACGACGCACTCACTACGTACGTCGCGGAGCGCGCTGGCGGGGAAGGTTTCGACGCGACGTTCGAGGTGTCCGGACACCCGGCGGGGATCGCCGTCGCTCCCGAGGTGACCCGGGTACGTGGAACGGTGCTCGTCGGTGGGCTCTTCCACGAGGCGCCGCGGGTGCCGCTGCCCACCGTCACGCTGCGGGAGCAGACGCTCGTCGGTGCACGGGTCTACACCCCGGCCGACGTCCGTGACGCGATCGACCTGCTCGCCGCAGGTTCGCTGCCCGCCGCCGACCTGATCACCCGCGAGGTCACGGTGGAAGACGCGATCGACGCCGGTTACCGGCACCTGTACGGGGGACGTTCCGACATGAAAGTACTCATCCGGCACCCGCTCTGAAGGACGCGGATCTTGCCATGCCGTACCGTCCCCAAGGAGTCTGACAGTGTCCACTGGCGCACACTCGACAGCAAGCGGAAGCAGTACCACGTCGACCGGTCCGCGCGGGCTGCGAAAGGTGATCCTCGGGGGTGGTATCGGCAACGCCGTCGAGTGGTTCGACTACTCGATGTACGGCTACCGCGCGGCCACCATCGGCGTCATCTTCTTCCCCAGCAAGGACGACACCGCGTCGCTGCTCTCGGCGTTCGCGGTGTTCGCCGTAGCGTTCGCCATCCGGCCGCTCGGCGGTCTGTTCTTCGGCTCGCTCGGCGACCGGATCGGCCGTCGCTCGACGCTGTCGACGGTCGTCCTGTTGATCAGCGCGGCGACGTTCCTCGTTGGCCTGTTGCCCAGCTACGCCACCATCAGCATCGGTGCGCCGATCCTGCTGCTGTTGCTGCGGCTGATCCAGGGGTTCAGTGCAGGCGGTGAGGTGGCAGGCTCGACGTCGCTGCTCGCCGAGTATGCGCCCAATGCGCGGCGCGGTTCATCGTGGGGTTCCAGAACATCTCCGCGTTCGCCGGTGCACTGCTCGGCTCCGTGGTGGTCACCGCCATGACGTACGGCTTCGGGCAGGACGCCATGCAGGCGTGGGGCTGGCGTATCCCGTTCCTCATCGCAGGCCCGCTCGGCCTCGCCGGTCTGTACGTGCGGTTGCGGCTGGAGGAGACGCCCGAGTTCCGTGCCATCGCGAGCGAGGGTGAGGTGTCGGGCGCGCCGTTGCGGGAGGCCATCCGGGGCAACATCGGTGGTATCGGCCGTTGCCTCGGCCTGGCGACGACGCACGCCATCGCGTACTACACGATCCTCGCGTACGTGCCGAACTTCCTGCTGTCGAAGAACAAGGTCGAGGCGGGGGAGGCGTTCCTCGTCACGTGTGCTGCGCTCGTCACGGCGATCGCCGTGCTGCCGTTCGCGTCGCACCTGTCGGACCGGATCGGCCGGCGGAAGGTCACGATCGCCGCGTGTGTCGGCTACCTGGTGCTCGCGTACCCGGTGTTCATGTTGATGTCCAGCGGCGGTCTCGCCAACGCGCTGCTCGGCCAGGTGATCCTCGGCGTCCTGTTCGGCACGTTCGGCAGCGCACCTTTCGCCATGATGGTGGAGATGTTCCCGACCCGGGTGCGGTACAGCTCAGCGTCGGTCGGCTACAACATCGCCATCGCGGCGTTCGGCGGTACTGCGCCGTTCATCGCGACCTGGCTGGTCGAACAGACCAGCAACGAGCTGTCGCCGGCCTGGTACCTGATGGGTGGCGCGGTGCTCTCGCTGATCGCCGCATGGCGCACGACCGAGACGGCCGGGCAGCCGTTGCGGGCGAACTAGGGGTGGCGGGCATGCAGGCGCAATACGACCGGCCGGTAGCAGTAGTCACCGGGTCGTCCCGCGGTATCGGGAAGACCGTCGCGGACTCGCTCGCCGCCGCCGGCTGGACGACGTACGGCTTCGACACCGAAGCCCCCGCCGACGCATGCACGGATGTGCACGGGCGACAGGTGGACGTGACCGACGAGGACGCCGTGGCGGCGCAGGCGCGTCGGCTGGCCGAGGAGACCGGTCGTGTCGACGCGCTCGTGAACGTCGCCGGCATCATCTACAAGGCGCCGGTCGAGGATCTCGACCTCGACCGGTGGCGGCAGGTGTTCGACGTCAACGTCACCGGCGCCATGCTGTCCGTCAAGCACCTGCGCGGCATGCTGGCGGCCGCCGGCCGGGGTCGGGTGGTGAACATCTGCTCGATGACGGCGCGGGTCGGCGTCCCCACGTACAGCGCCTACAGTGCGTCGAAGGCGGCGTTGTGCAACCTCAACCCAGGTCTGGTCGGCGGAGCTCGCGGCGGACGCCGTCACCGTCAACAGCATCAGCCCGGGCTGGGTGTCCACGCAGATGACCGAGACCGGGCTGGTGGGGGAGCTGTCGCGTCGCGGTGGCGTCGCCGCCGAGCGGGCCCGCGCCGAGCTGCTCGACGGCCTGCCGCAGGGCCGGATGATCGAGCCGGGCGAGATCGCCGCGGCCGTCCGCTGGCTGCTGAGCGAGGACGCCGCGTCGATGACCGGAGCCGATCTGCTCCTCGACGGCGGTCTCACCACGAGCCTAGGTTTCGCGAACCTGCTGCGCCTCGGCTGAACCCGCCGGCTGGCTGTGTAGCCGCACACTCGCGCCCGCTACCTCTGACCCGGCTCGAGCAGCTCGAGGAACCTGTCCCTGGTCGTCGAGGAGCGATTCTCCGGCCAGATGGCGTAGAGGCCGAGCTGAACTCCCGAACGGTCCAAGGGTCGGTACACCACACCGGGCACCCCCAGCTGGCTGATGGACTCCGGAACCAGTGCGACGCCGAGGCCACAGGCGACCATGCCGAGCTCGGTGGTCACGCTGTCGCACTCCTGGATGACGTTCGGCACGAAGCCGGCCTCGCGGCAGGCCCGTAGGAGCGTGTCGAAGTACTGGGCTCCTGCCCGCCGGCCGACGAACATGAACGAGCGGTCGGAGAGGTCGGCGAGGTGTATGCGTTCCTGCGTGGCGAGCACGTCGTCGTCGGGCAGCACCGCGACGAACGGCTCCTGCAAGACGCTGATCGAGCAGTACCCGGCATCGCGCGGCAGGTTACGGACGAAGCCGAGATCGAGGCGTTGGGCGTCGATCTCGCGCAGCTGAGCCTCGCCAATGAGCTCGCGCAACGACAGGGAGACGGCGGGATAGCGCTTGCCGAAGCGTCGGACGACGGGCTGCAGGACGTTGGCGAACCCCGAAGGCACACAACCGATGGCGAGGTGGCCATGCTCGCCCCGGTGTGCCGCCTGCGCGATCTCCCTGGTCCGGTCGGCTTGTAGGAGCAGGTTCTTCGCTTCGGTGAGGAGTGCCTCACCGGCAGCGGTCATGCGGACGAAGTGGCGGCTTCGCTCGAACAGCTGCACCCCCAGCTCACGCTCGAGCCGCTTGATCTGTTCGCTGAGCGGGGGCTGCGCGATGTGCAGCCGCGCTGCCGCCCGGGTGAAGCTGAGCTCCTCGGCGACCGCGACGAAGTAGCGCAGACGACGCAGCTCCATCGCAGCAATGATACGGAACGCGTATCACGGTGGCAAGAGAACTGGTCTTGGACAGATCACACCGCCCCGGCTGTACTTGTCGCACGCAACCAGCGAACCGAGAGGAGCTCGATGCTGCCAGCAGAGTCCGTCGCCACCGCGGTTCCCCTACGGCCCCCCGCCGTGGTCATGCAACCAGCTCGGCTGGCGGCGCTTCAGCCGACGCGACTCTCGGCGTCGCGGGCGTTGGTCAACCGGATGACCCGTGACGGCTGGCAGGTGCGGGTCGTCGCGTGGGACCTGGATGGCGCGGGACGCGGCGAGGCACGGTTCCGGGTGTCGACCGGTCAGCTGGAGTTCGAGTTCCTGGTCTTCTCCAACGAGCCGGACCCGAAGGGCCGTTCACCGCGGATCATCGGCCAGAGCTGGGACATGATGGGTGCACTCGTCGAGGCGCCGGTCGACGAAGACGACGTCGGCCGTACCCGCGAGGAGCTGCCGAAGCTGTATGCCGGCCGCGCACCGAGCAACACGCTTGTCTGGTGCCGGGCCAACCGGAGCCTGTGGGCGTTCGACGCCGCCGTGCCTGCGCTCGCCGCCGGCCGTACCCGCGAGGAGCTGCCGAAGCTGTATGCCGGCCGCGCACCGAGCAACACGCTTGTCTGGTGCCGGGCCAACCGGAGCCTGCGGGCGTTCGACGCCGCCGTGCCTGCGCTCGCCGCCGGCCGTCAGTCGGACCTCGCCGAGCTCGCCCGAATCGGTTACCTGATGCGGAACACCGGCCTGGACGCGAACGGCACCTTCGGCACCAGGCCGTTCCGGTCGTACGGGGCAGAACATCCGCTGCGGCAGCCGTACCAGGCGCAGCTGCTCGCCGCCTACCTGATGCGGGAGTTCAGCCTGGACCTGGCCGAGCACCTGGCCCAGACCCGGAGCCGGGCGGCGGTGCCGTTCGACCCGCAGCTCAGGCGCTACGTGGGGCTGGGGAACGGTTCCGGGCTGGGCCTCGTGCTCTGGGTCAACTGGCACCCGCAGATCGTCGCGCGCTGGATCGAGCTGCGCGAGCTGGCACTCGCCCACGCGAAGAGCCTGCCGTTGTCGCCTGACTCGCCGCAGACCGGTCGGTTGATGGACCTGCTCGACCGGGCGATCACCTTCCGTGCCGAGGACCAGACCGTCTACCAGATCTTCGCCAGCGGCACGCAGGTCGCGAGCGAGCTCGCGCACCAGGCCAGACACCGGTTGGTGGAGTTCAGGGCACACGGCACGATGGACGGCAGGCCCCGCGAGCTGCCGCTCGCCTACCTCGCCGACCAGGTCGATGCGACGGCAGGGATGGAGACGGCGGAGACGCTCCATGCACTCCTGGTGGAGTTGGTGCCGACGGTTGCGGACGAGCTGCTGGACCGGCAGATCGTCGAGAGTGTGCCTCAGGCGGACCCGCGGATGACCGTCGCCGAGTTCCGCGACCTGCTGCACGCCGAGTACGCCTGGGCGCTGCACTCCGAGGCAGAGACCACTGGCGACGATCGCTACGTCTGGTACAAGTCGAGGAACGCAGAGGAACCCAGGCGCGGACCGCGCGATGAGGTTCCCGACGGCACCGTGGACTTCGCCGTCGACCTACCCGAGCTGTTGCCGCGGCTCGACCGTGACCTGCGTGGCGCCGAACAGGACGCACCGGTCGGGTTCTTCCTGCTGCGGCACCCCCAACACCGCGCATGGGTGCAACGAATACAGCACCTCCGAGGGGTCGACTACCACTCGCCGGCGATGTACATGCGCAGCGAGCACTTCCGGCCCGCAGAGATCATCCGGCTCGTCAACGTCGCCTTCTACGGGTTGGACAAGACGTGCGACTTCCTCAACCGCAACCTGCGCGGACTGCTGTTCCACGGTGCTCCGAGCAGGAGCGACCTGACGGCAGGGAGAGGTCCACACCAGGACTGGTTCTGGCCGACGCGACCGGCGGGCGTCGCCGGGAACTCGACGCTCTCGGCGGTGGGCTCGTGAGGAGAGCTGCGAGCGAGCCGCCGACCGGCGTGTTGCGGGTGTCGCCGAGAGAATGCCGGCTGGTGGTAGATCGCCTGCTGCTGTTGCAGGGGTTGCCACTCGGGGCGGTGCCGCCGATCCGGGACGCCGTGCTCGCGTGCGAGTCGGCGGGTCTCGACGCGTTGGCCGAGTTGGTGACCGGACTGGATGCCGGTACGGCTGCCCGGCCGGGCGAACTCGTGGTGACGGAGTCAGGCTGCTCGGTGACGAGCGTGGACTGTGTCGCCCAGCACGCGCTGCTCGTGCTGCCGGCACTGCTCGACCTGGTGCGCACCGTCGGTGTGGTCGGTGAGCACGAGCTGCGCGTACGGGAGGTGCGAAGCGCGGCGTTCCTCGGTGGTCTGAGCGCGTCATTGGGCGCCGGTGACCCGACGGTCGAGGTCACATCGGAGTCGGGGGAGTGCGTGGTGAAGGTACGCCCCTGTGGGCAGCTCGCACCGGAGGACCTCGTGCCGTACGAGTCGGCGCCCACGGGCATCGGCGTCGACGAAGAGCTGTGGTGGCGGCTGTACCGGAAGTCGAACCTGGTGCTGTCGCCGGACGATCCGGTGTCCCGGCGGCACGCGGGCGCGACGTTGATCGACGAAGCGGGGCGCGTCTTCGGCGACACCGACGAGGTCGTCGACAAGGACCTCTACCAGGGCCGCACAGCACCTGGGTTCGACGAGACACGAGTGTAGGGAGAGGAAGCGGAATGCTTTTCGTGGACGGCCTCGAATGCAGCAACGACCGAGAGGTCCTTCTCGACCTGCGCACCGGTGGCGTCGGATGCGTCACGGCGACCCTCGCCTTCTGGGAGGACGCACTCGAGACGATGGAGAACATCGCCCGGTGGCGTGACCTGGAACGCGACAACGAGGACCTGGTGGAGATCGCCGTCACCGCTGCGGACATCGAGCGCATCCACGCGGCAGGGAAGACCGCCATCCTGCTCGGCGCACAGAACTCGACGCCGTTCAACGAGCGCCTGCGTTTCGTCGAGCTGTTCTGGCACATGGGGATGCGGGTCTGTCAGCTGACCTACAACAACCAGAACACGTACGGCGGTTCCTGCTACGAACCGGCGGACTCGGGGCTGTCGCGGTTCGGGCGCGAGCTGGTCGACGAGATGAACCGCGTCGGTATGCTGGTCGACCTGTCCCACGTAGGGGAGCGGACAGGCCTGGACGCGATCGAACACTCGGCCCAACCGGTGGCCGTCACACATGCCAATCCTGCTTCGGTGTTCGCACATCCCAGGAACAAGGGAGACGACCTGCTGAAGGCGCTCGCAGAGCGCGGCGGCGTGCTGGGTCTGGCGGCGTACCGGAACATCACTGGCCCATGGGGCGAGTCCCCGGACAAGTGGGCCGAGTTGGTGGAACGCGCAGTCGAGATCCTCGGCGTCGAGCACGTCGGGATCGGCACCGACCTGAGCACGAAGACAGGACAGGTCGAGCTGGAGTGGATGCGCAAGGGACGCTGGACCCGCCGCACGCAGTACGGTGCCGGCACACCGGAGCGTCCAGGAAAGCAACCGCCACTGGACTGGCTCGCCAGCGCCGCCGACTTCCCGAACATCAAGGAGGCGCTGGTTCGGCGGGGATTCGCCGAACCAGACGTCGAAGCGGTGATGGGCGGGAACTGGCTACGACCGAGCTGGACGACAGGCCTCCTGCCACGGCGCAGGAGCCGATCGTCGTCGACGATGTGTCGCACACCTTCCGCGCGAAAGGCCGGGCTGTGCACGCGCTCTCCAGGGTGTCGCTGGACATCCCGAGCGGCGAGTTCGTGTCGCTCATCGGCCCGAGTGGATGCGGGAAATCCACCTTGCTCAAGGTCATCGCCGGCCTGGTCGCTCCTGAGGCGGGAACCATCACCGTAGGGGCGGCTCGCGTCGATCGGCCCCGCGAGGAAGTGAGCCTGGCGTTCCAGAAACCCACACTGCTGCGATGGCGTACGGCGCTCGACAACGTGCTGCTGCCGATGGCGATCCGTCGCCAGCTGGGCAAGGACGTACGCGCGTACGCCATGGACCTGCTGAAGTTGGTGCACCTGGACGGTTTCGAGCGGCACTATCCCAAGGAGCTGTCCGGCGGGATGGAGCAGCGCGTCGCCATCGCGCGGGCGCTCGTGAGCAAGCCGTCCGTCCTGCTGATGGACGTGCCGTTCAGCGCGTTGGACGAGTTCACCCGTGAGGAGCTGAACGACGAGCTGTTGCGTATCTGGCAGGCGGAGCCGAAGACGGTCGTGTTCGTCACGCACAACATCACCGAGGCCGTGCTCCTGTCCGACCGGGTGGTGGTGATGCAGCCGCGACCCGGCCGGATCTGGGAGTCGATCCCCGTCGAGTTGCCTCGCCCGAGGAGCGCCGCTCTGCGTACGGACGAGGCCTTCTACGAAACGGTGCGCACCGTGCGCAGATCGCTCGATGCCGCACGGCGGCTCGAGGAGGACGGCGACAATGGCTGACACGAAGCTTGCCGACCGCTCGAGCAGCATCGCCGGCATCGCGGAGACCGGGGAGACCCCGAGCCTGACCAGAAACCGTCGCCTGCGGGCGGGAGCCGCACCGCTGTTGTCCGCGGCATTCCTCGCGTTGATCCTGGTGACCTGGGACCTGCTTACCCGCTTCGGCATCGTTTCCGGGTTCATCCTGGCCGCACCGGTCGACGTGGTTGCGGCACTCGTCGAGAGCGTCACGTCGGGACAGCTCTGGCCGCACCTCTGGGCGACCGCCACCGAGACACTGCTGGGCTTCGCGATCTCCCTGGTGGCCGCGGTGGTCATCGGTTCGCTGTTCGCTCTCTCGCCTGTGATCCGCAGGGCGATCTATCCCTACATCGTGGCGTCACAGACCTTTCCGAAGGTCGCCGTCGCGCCGCTGGTCGTTGCGGCGTTCGGGTACGGGCTCGCCCCGAAGGCGGTGCTCGCCGTACTGCTCGCGTTCTTCCCGATCCTGGTCAACACGATCGCCGGGCTGACGGAGATCAGTGACGACGAGATCGACCTGTTCCGGTCCATGCGCGCGAGCAAGTAGCAGGAGCTCCGCTACCTGCGGATCCCCAACGCCCTGGCATTCATCTTTCCCGCGCTCAACAGCGCCGCGGTGCTGGCGCTGATCGGAGCGATCGTCGGGGAGTTCGTGGCTGCCCGGGTGGGTGTCGGTTACGCGATCAAGCTCTACGCGGACACCGGAGATACCGCGGCGACGTACGCGATGTTGATCGTGCTCGCGGCGTTCGGGCTGTTGATGTACGGCGCGCTCACCGTGCTGGAGCGCGCGTTTCGACGTAACCGGTGATCGAAGAGCATCACCTGATGAAGGAGGGCAACCCATGCTCCGGATAAGGCCCCGCAAGACCTTGCAGGCATTGGGCGCCGCGTGTGCGGTGGTGGTACTCGCGGCGACAGCGTCTGGCTGCGGAAGCGGCGGGTCGGAGGCGTCGGACGGGAAGTCGCAGCCCATCACGTTCGTCGGTCCCGACAAGGCGCTGACCGCGGCGTCCGCGTCGTACACCTCGGTGCCACTCGCCGCCGGGTACTTCGCCGACGAAGGGCTCGACGTGAAGATCCAGGCGGTGGACGGCGCTACCTCGGCGGTGAAGGGCGTGGTCACGGGCAACGCGTTCATGACGTACGCGTCGCTCGCGTCGACGATCGCCGCGTACCACAGGGATCCCAACATTCGGATCATCGGCATGACCAACGGCAACATCTTCGAGATCGCGGTGCCGGGGAAGAGCTCCGTACGCAAGCCCGCGGACCTGAAGGGGAAGACGATCGGTGTTCCCAGCTTCACCTCTGGCAGCTTCCTCTACACCAAGGGTGTGGTGAAGCAGGCAGGTCTCGACCCGGAGCGCGCCGTGGAGTTCCTCCCCGTCGGACTCGGTGCGCAGGCCGCGGAGGCGTTGCGCACCGGCAAGATCGACGCGTACGGCGGCTGGGACTCGCCGAACCTGGTGATCGGTGACCTGCTCAAGACGAAGATGCGGGTCCTGCCGTCTCCGCTGAACGACGTGACGGGTACGTCGACTCTCGTCGTCCACGCCGACACGTTGGAGGAGCAGCCGAAACAGGTCGCGAAGCTGGCCCGCGCATTCTTCAAGGCGATGGTCTTCTCGGAGACCAACCCGGAGGCGGGCATCGGCATCCATTTCGAGAAGTTCCCCGAGTCGCGTCCGGTGGGCGTGTCGAAGAAGGTGGCCAAGGACCAGTCGGTGCGGATCCTGGAGCGACGGCTGGAGCTCACCGGTGGCAAGGCGAGTACCGGTGGCTACGGCAAGCAGGACATCGCCGAGGTCCAGGACACCGTCGACGCCTTCGCCAAGTACGGCATCATCGAGGAGGGCATCGACCTGAAGAAGGTCGACCTGGTCGACTACAGCCTGGCGGCGCAGTACAACGACTTCGACGTGCGGAAGGTGCGGCGGGAGGCTCGCGAGCATCGCACCGCCGAGGGGTGACCGTCCGCTTCGACGAGGCCGGCCGGGCGGGCTCCGACCCGTCCGGCCGAGTCACTCGTCGGTGTCGAGGGTGGTGCCGGCGACGATTTCCGTGCGGAGCTGGGTCAGGGCTTGGCGTGCTGCTACGGCGCTGACTCGGTCGCGCTTGGCTAGCTCGAAGGTGAGGGCGTGGGCGAGCAGGATGTCGACGAAGTTCTCGCTGACCGTGGTTGCTGCGGCTTGCGGTACGTTCAGCACGACGTCCACGCGGTCCTGCATCTCCGGGCCCAGGGTCTGCGTCACTAGTACGACGGACGCGCCCACCCGGCGCGCCTGGGCGACTGCCACGTCGATCTCGTGGAAGTGGCGCAGCGGCGCGTAGATGACGACGACGTCCGCCGCGCCGATGCCGAGCAGGGGGTCGGCGAGCCGTAGGCCGGTCTGCGTGATCGCGTGCGCGCGCCGGCGGATCCGGGACAGCTCGAGCACGTGGTACTCGGCGATCAGGCCGGCCGGGCCGATGCCGTAGACCCAGATCGTCTGCGCGGTGTCGAGCAGGTCGACGGCACGCCGCCACGAGGTCTCGTCCAGCTCCTCGGGCAGCTGCGCCAGCAGGGTCGTGGCGTCGGTGAGCATCTGGTCGAGCACCGGGCCGAGCCCGGTGTCGGCGCGCGCCAGCCGGTGTTCGAGCACGGCGGCCGGGTCGCGCGGGTTGGTGACCTTCGCCATCAGCGCCCGCTTGAGCTCGCGCAGCCCGGAGTAGCCGAGCTTCCTCGCGGTACGGACGACGGTGGCGTCGCTTGTGCCGGTGGCGGCGGCGATCTCCGCGGTGGACGCCGTCACCGCGTCGTGCGGCCGGTCCAGCAGGAACTCCGCGACCGTGCGCTCCTGGGGTGACAGCCGGCCCGCGGCGGCGGCCACCTGAGCGGAGAAGTCCTCACTCATCGATGAAGTTTCCACTTCAATCTTGTCTTCTGTATGAAATTCAAACTACAGTCGCGCTCATCCATCGCACAATGGAGGACGCGCGTGCAGTTCCGGTTCGTGATCGTCGGTGCTGGAGTGTACGGGTGCGCGACGGCGTGGCACCTGGCACGACGCGGGGCGGACGTCGTCGTGCTTGAGGCGGACGAGATCGCCTCAGGCGCGTCCGGTGGGCTCGGCCGGCGCGGCGTGCGCGCGAACCGGCGGGCGGGGGCGGAGCTGCCGCTGATGGCGATGGCCTATCCCATCTGGCAGCGGCTCGCCGACGACCTGGGCGCGGACCTCGGCTACGAGCGGTTCGGTGGGCTGAACCTGGTCGAGCAGGAGGTCACCGGCACCCGGGGCGGCCTGGTCAGCCTGGAGGCGGTGGCCTGGCGGCAGCGCGCGCTCGGCATCCCCACCGAGGTCCTCGACCGGGCGCACCTGAAGGAGTACGAGCCGGACGTCACGGACGCGATGCAGGGGGCGTTGTGGTGCCCGCTCGACGGCGCCGCCGACCACACGGCGACCACCCGCGCGTTCGCCGCCGCCGCGAGGCAGGCCGGCGCGGTGATCAGGGAGCACACCCGGGTGCGCGAGCTGGTCAGGTCCGGTAACGAGGTGACGGCCGTCGTCGTGGAGGACGGCGACCGGATCGAGGTCGGCGAGGCAGTGCTGCTGCTGAACAACGCGGGGGTCGGCGAGCTGGTCGCGGGGTTCGGCGACCAGCTGCCGGTGTGGCACCTGTTCCCGCAGGTGCTCACCGCGCGGGCGGACGTCCAGCCGTGCCGGCACCTGGTCGGGCACGACCACCGGGTGCTGTCCATGAAGCCGCACGGCGACGAGGTGATGATCTCAGGCGGGTGGCGCGGCCGGTGGAACCCCGACACCGGGCGCGGCGAGCCGATCCAGGAGCACGTCGACCGCAACCTCGCCGAGGCCAGGTCGGTCTATCCCGCACTGGCGAAGGCAACTGTCGGCGAGGTGGACGTGAGCCGCGCCGAGTCGTGCTGCGTGGACGAGATCCCGGTCATCGACGCCCTGCCGTCCGTACGCAACGTCGTGGTGGGCACCGGCTGGTCCGGGCACGGCTTCGCCATCGCGCCTGCGGTGGCGTCGCTGCTGGCCGACTGGCTCACCGAGCAGGTCAAGCCGAGTGCGCTCGTCCCCTTCAGGTACGGCCGATTCGGCAGTCCGTAACGGCTGCAAGCGAGGAGTCGCCATGTTCCCGACAGAGACCGTCGACAACCTAGAGACCCTGCTGTTCGCCGTCGTCGTGCTCGGCATCCTCGTCTTCGCCGGTGTCCTGCTGCGGGTCGGGATCCGCCCGCTGCGCAAGCTGTTCCTGCCGGCCGCGCTGCTCGGCGGTGTGATCGGTCTCGCGCTCGGGCCGTACGGCTTCGGTCTCTTCCCGGAGTCGATGGTGGCGACGTGGGCGGCGCTGCCGGAGATGCTCGCGACGATCGTGTTCGCGCCGATGCTGATGGGGGTGCGGCTGCCGCGGCTGCGGGAGACGTACCGGCTCATCGTGCCGCAGCTGCTCTTCGGCTACATGGGCTCGTTCCTGCTGATCGGGGTGCCGCTGATCGTCTCTGCGCTGGTGCTCACGCCACTGTGGAACGTCGACGGCATGTTCGGCAGCCTGGTCGAGACCGGTTGGCCGGGCGGCCACGGCACCGCGGGTGCGATGGCCGAGGTGTACGAGTCGCGCGGCTGGTCGGCCGGCGGCTCGCTCGGGCTGACCTCCGCCACCGTCGGGCTCATCTTCGGCATCACCGCGGGCATGGCGCTGGTGAACTGGGGGATCCGCCGCGGGTACGCCAGCAAGGCCACCGCGGGCGAGGCGGAGTACGACGACCGCAGCAGTGACGTCCTGCCGGAACAGCGACGGACGCCGATCGGTCGGACGAGCTTCAACAAGGACCTGATCGACTCGCTCGCGTTCCACGCCGCCCTCGTCGCGGTCGCGATCCTCATCGGGTGGGTGCTCCAGTACTTCGTGGACCAGGTCGTGGCCGGCATGCCGTTGTTCCCGCTGGCCATGCTCGGCGGCGGCCTGGTGCAGCTGGTCATCGGCAGGACCCCGCTGCGCGACACCGTCGACACGGCGAGCCTGCGCACCATCCAGGGCCTCGCCCTCGACCTGCTGATCGTCTCTGCGGTCGCGTCGATCGAGCTGCCGGTGGTGGTCGACAACGCCGCGGCGCTGGCCATCCTCATGGTGCTCGCGGCCGGCCTGTCGGTCGGTTTCTTCTTCCTCGCCGGGCCGCGGCTCTTCGAGCAGGACTGGTTCGAGCAGGCGATCGTGAACTTCGGCAGCCTGACGGGTGTGTCGTCGGTCGGCCTGATGCTGCTGCGCACGTTCGACCCTGGGCTGAACACCGTCGCAGGCAAGGCGTACGCGCTGCGGGCGCCGTTCCTCAGCCCGTTCATCGGCGGCGGTTTGATCACCACGCTGGTGCCGATCGTCGCGGTGAGCCGCGGCCCGCTGGTCACCGGGGCGGTCTCCGTCGGCCTCTTCCTCGTGCTGCTGCTCGTGGCGCGGCTGCTCGGCTTCTGGAACAGGCATGGACTTCGTCATGTCGACGTATAAACTACGTCCAGACGAACTTTTGCCAGCGCCGGTGGTGGTCGTGCCGGCGAGGAGGACCGTTTGGACGTACGAGGGAACGCGCTGCCGCGTGCCCGTGCCCCCGTCGCCTGGCTCCTCGCGCTGGTCATGGCCGTCGGCACGGCGGGGTGCATCCCGCGCAGCGAGCTCGCCGACGGCAAGGTGGTGCTCACCACGTTCACCGTGCTGGCGGACATCGCACGCAACGTCGCCGGTGACCACCTGCGGGTGGAGTCGCTGACCAAGGTCGGCGCGGAGATCCACGGCTACGAGCCGACGCCTGGCGACCTGAAGCGGGCCTCAAGGGCCGACCTGATCCTCGACAACGGGCTGAACCTGGAGGCGTGGTTCGCCAAGTTCGTGGCCAACCTGGACGTCGAGCACGTCGTGGTCAGCAAGGGCGTGGACGCCATCGACATCGCGGAGGACGCCTACGCGGGCCGGCCGAACCCGCACGCGTGGATGTCGCCGCTGAACGTACGGACCTACGTGGACAACATGGTGGACGCGTTCAGCGAGCTAGACCCCGACCATGCCGCCGACTACCGGGCCAACGGCAAGGCGTACGAGAAGCGGCTCCAGCGGGTGCAGGACCGGTTGGTCGCCGACCTCGACGAGCTGCCGGCGGGCAAGCGGGCGCTTGTCACGTGTGAGGGCGCGTTCTCGTACCTGGCCAGGGACGCCGGGCTGACGGAGAGGTACATCTGGCCGGTCAACGCGGAGCAGCAGGCCACGCCGAAGCAGATCACCGGGGTGATCGGGTTCGTCAGCACGAAGGACGTGCCGGCGGTGTTCTGCGAGTCGACGGTGTCGGACAAGCCGATGCGCCAGGTGGTGGGCGCCACTGGCGCCCGCTTCGGCGGCACGCTGTACGTCGACTCGCTGTCCGGGAAGGACGGGCCGGTGCCGACGTACCTCGACCTGATCAGGCACGACGCGTCGACGATCGTCGACGGTCTGAGGGGAGCAGGCGGATGAGTGCGCCTGCGCTGCGCGTGCACGACGTCGTCGTGCACTACGGTGAGGTCCGTGCGCTCGACGGTGCCTCGCTCGAGCTCACCGCCGGACGGGTGTGCGGGCTGCTCGGGATGAACGGGTCGGGCAAGTCCACCCTGTTCAAGGCCATCATGGGCGCCGTCAAGCTCGACCGCGGATACGTCGAGATCGCCGGCGAACCACCGGCGAGGGCGCGGAAGGCGGGCGTCGCGGGCTACGTGCCGCAGAGCGAGGACGTCGACTGGGCGTTCCCGCTGTCGGTGCGCGACGTCGTGACGATGGGCAGGTACGGCCTGATGGGCCCGACCCGCCGGGCCAGGGCAGCCGACCGCGCGGCCGTCGACGACGCGCTGGCGCGGGTGGAGCTGACCGAGTACGCGGACCGCCAGATCGGTCAGCTCTCCGACGGGCAGAAGAAGCGGGCGTTCGTGGCGCGCGGCATCGCTCAGGGGGCGAGCCTGCTGCTGCTCGACGAGCCGTTCGCCGGCGTGGACAAGCGGTCCGAGGCGACCATCGTGCGGTTGCTCCGCGAGCTCGCTGCCGGCGGCGCGACGGTGTTCGTCGCGACGCACGACCTGCACGCGGTGCCCGAGCTGGCCGACGAGGCGGTGCTGCTCATGCAGCGGGTGCTCATGCACGGCGAGCCGAGCGAGGTGCTCCGCCCGGAGAGCCTGGCCCTGGCGTTCGGCGTCGACGTGTCGGCGAGTGGGTAGCGGACGCCATGGCCGACTACCTCTACCTGCTGCTCGTCGAGCCGTTGACGCAGGGCTTCATGCTCCGGGCGTTCGCCGCGGCCCTGGTCGCCGCGGTGGTGTGTGCGGTGCTCTCGTGCTGGCTGGTGCTGATCGGCTGGTCGCTGATGGGTGACGCGGTCTCGCACGCGGTGCTGCCCGGTGTCGTGCTCGCGTACATCGTCGGCGCCCCGTTCGCGGTCGGCGCGGTACTGTTCGGGTTCCTCGCCGTCGCGCTCATCGGCGTGGTTCGTGGAACCAGCAGGGTGAAGGAGGACGCCGCGATCGGGCTGGTGTTCACGACGCTGTTCGCCCTCGGGCTCGTGCTGGTCTCCGTGACGCCGAGCCAGACCGACCTGAACCACATCATCTTCGGCAACCTGCTCGGTGTCGACACGGGGGCGCTGGTGCAGATCGTGGTGCTCGGCGCGGCTGCGCTCGGCGTGCTGCTGGTGAAGCGACGCGACTTCACGCTCTACGCCTTCGACCCCACGCACGCGCACGCCATCGGGCTGAACCCACGGGTGCTCGGCGCCGCACTGCTCGGCCTGCTCGCCGTCACGTCGGTGGTCGCCCTGCAGATCATCGGGGTGGTGCTCGTCGTGGCGATGTTGATCATCCCCGGCGTGACGGCCTACCTACTCACCGACAGGTTCGGCCGGATGCTGGTGGTCGCGCCGGCGATCTCAGCAGCCGCGACCACGGTCGGCACGTACGCCAGCTACCACGCAGACACTGCACCGGGCGCGACCATTGTGCTCACGCAGGGGGTGGTGTTCGCCTTCGTCTACCTCTTCGGCCCGCGCCGCGGGCTGGTGAGCAGCCGGCTCACGGGTGGTCGGCGGCGGAAGGCGACGGTCACGACGTAGCGGGTGGCGACACCCAGATGGCGGACGCGGCCGCGCCGCCGAGGCTGGTCGACGTGTCCTTCCCTGCCACCCGGACGACGACCGTGCCGGAGTACGGCTCGCTCTCCATGACGTCCAGCTGCGCGTCCAGCACGATGCCCTGGGTGGCGAAGTACTGCAGCATGGCCGGATCGGCGTCGGAGATGCGCTGCACCACGACCCGGCTGCCGGCCATGCCCGACGACAACGGTGCTGCGCGGGGCGCGGTCACCGCGCCCTCCGCGGAGGGGATCGGGTCGCCGTGCGGGTCCCGCGGCGGATACTGCAGCAGCCGGTCGATCCGGTCGATCATCAGGTCCGACACTGCGTGCTCGAGGGTCTCGGCCTCGTCGTGCACCTCGTCCCACCGGTACTCGAGCACCTGCACGAGGAACGTCTCGATCAGGCGGTGCCGGCGGACCATCGCCATGGCGTGCGAGCGGCCGGCGTCGGTCAGGTCGATGGTGCCGTACGGCGCATGCGCCACCAGGCCCTGGCTGGTCAGCTTGCGCACCCCGTCGGACACCGTGGACAGGCGCAGTCCCATCCTGTCCGCGATCACCGATGCCGTCACCGGTGAGTCTGACCACTCCTGCAGGTTCCAGATGGTCTTCAGGTAGTTCTGTGCGCTCGACGACAGTTCGGACACGCCCATACGCCAAAGCCTAGCTTCGGCCGGTGTGCCGGGCGTCACTGCTGGGGCGGTGGCCCGAAGTTACGATGACCGGATGGCTGGCATGAAGCGACGGCGACCCCGCTGGCACGAGCTGCGGCGTATGCTGCCGCCGCGCCCCACGTTGCCGTCCACGCAAGCACGGTTGCGCGGTGCCGCGGACGTCGCTGACGTGCGGGAGCTCGCCCGCCGGCGCGCACCCCGGATGGTCTTCGACTTCGTCGACGGCGCCGCGGACGGCGAGCAGTCGCTGCGCGCCGCCACCGAGGCGTTCGACGAGGTGACCTTTCACCCCCGCATCCTGCGGGACGTAAGCACG
Source organism: Streptosporangiales bacterium (assembly GCA_009379825.1). Lineage (NCBI taxonomy): Bacteria > Bacillati > Actinomycetota > Actinomycetes > Streptosporangiales > Streptosporangiales bacterium. The sequence continues at coordinate 21,349 of WHTA01000019.1, read as the reverse complement.
GTGTCGACAGCGACCAAGATCTTCGGCCGCAGCGTCGGCATGCCGCTGGTGCTCGCACCCACCGGCTTCACCCGTATCTCGCACCGGGAGGGGGAGCCGGCCGTCGCACGCGCCGCGGAGGCGGCGCGGGTCCCGTACACGCTGTCGACGATGGGCACCACGCCGGCAGACGAGGTGGCGGCGGCCGCGCCCGACGGCTGGAACTGGTTCCAGCTCTACGTCGTCCGCGACCGCGCGCAGAGCACGGAGACGCTGCAGCGTGCGAAGGAAGCGGGGATGGACGTCCTCGTCGTCACCGTGGACGTGCCGGTGCTCGGCTCCCGGCTGCGCGACGTGCGGCACGGGATGACCATCCCGCCGACGCTGCGCTGGCGCAGTGCGATGCAGGCCGTCACCCGTCCGGCGTGGTGGTTCGACTTCATCACCAGTGAGCCGCTGCGGTTCGCCACCGCCGGCGGGTCCGCGGACAACCTCGCCGGCATCATCAACACGTTGTTCGACCCCAGCGTCACGTTCGCCGACCTCGAGTGGATCCGCAGTGTGTGGGACGGCAAGATCCTGGTGAAGGGCGTGCAGGACGTCAGCGACGCGAAGCAGCTGGCGAGCATCGGCGTCGACGGCATCATCGTGTCGAACCACGGCGGCCGGCAGCTCGACCGGGCACCGGCACCGCTCGACCTGCTGCCGCACGTGCGCGAGGCCGTCGGCGACGACACCACGCTGTTCCTCGACGGGGGTGTCCGCCGTGGCTCGGACATCGCTGCCGCGGTCGGACTCGGGGCGGACGCGGCGTTCGTCGGCCGTGGGTACCTGTACGGGCTGATGGCTGGCGGGGGACCGGGGGTCTCGCGGGTGATCGAGATCCTGCACCGCGAGCTGATGCGGACGATGCAGCTGCTGGGAGTGCGCACGGTGGCGGAGCTGAACAGCGACCTGGTCAGTGCGCGGACGCAGGTCGGTCGATGAGGCAGCGGGAGCGCATCGACGACGACGAGCGACACCGGTGGGAAGAACCCGGTGTGTACGACGTCATGCCGGGCCTCTACCGCGTGCCGTTGCCGCTGCCGCAGGACGGGTTGCGTGCCGTCAACGTCTACGTACTCGAAGGTGACGACGGGCTGACGCTTGTCGACGCCGGCTGGGCGTTGGATGTGTCCCGCGCGCAGCTCGGCGACGCACTCGCCGAGCTGTCGTACTCGGTGGCCGACGTGCGGTCCATCCTCGTGACGCACGTCCACCGCGACCACTACACGCAGGGCGTGGCGCTGCGCCGGGAGAGCGGGTGCGTGCTGCGGCTCGGCGAGGGGGAGCGGCCCTCGCTCGAGAACCTCAATAACGGGCTGCACCTGAACGGCGAGGGACATCTCGCCCGGCTGAGCCGGCACGGCGGCGAGGATCTCGTCGCCGAGCTGCGTTCCGCGTCGTCCGGCCCCAGCACCGATCCCACCCTGTGGGAGCTACCGGACGAGTGGGTTACCAGCGGCCGCGAGTTCCGGGTCGGTGGCCTGGGGCTGCGGGCACTGCACACGCCCGGCCACACCCAGGGGCACCTGACGTACGTGGTGCCGAGCCACGAGACGGTCTTCACCGGCGACCACGTGCTGCCGCACATCACGCCGTCGATCGGCTTCGAGAACCAGGGCGGTGCGCTGCCCCTGCGCGACTACCTCGAGTCGCTGGCGCTCATGCGCGGCCTGCCGGACTCGATGATGTTGCCGGCGCACGGCCCGGTGCGGTCCAGCGTGCACGCCAGGGTCGGCGAGCTGCTCGCGCACCACGAGGAGCGGCTGGACGCGTGCGTGGCACTGCTGGACGGCAAGCCCTGTACGGCGTTCCAGGTGGCGCAGGAGCTCGGCTGGACCCGGCGGAACCGCCGCTTCGACGACCTGGATGCCGGCAACCGGATGCTCGCCGTTTGCGAGACCGCCGCCCACCTCGACGTGCTGGAGCTGCGCGGGCGGTGCGTACGTACCGACGACGACGGGACCATCCGCTACCACCTCGACGACCCCTGAGGGACGGCGCTCACTTCTGGGTTGCGCGCTGCAGCCGTGCGACCCGCAGCAGGTACTCCTTGCGGTCGAGCGGGTTGTGGTCGGTGCGCGGACGGCACGGCACCTCGTCGGTGACAGGCGCGTAGTGGTCGAAGGTGCACTCGAGCACACCCTCGCCGCGGCTGGCGGACGGCAGCTGCTGCTGCAGCTGGCTCACCCGTGCGGCGGGGATGTCACCCTCGACCGTGCACAGCGACCCGCGGATCTCCTGCCGGCGCGGGACGGCACGCATCGCCGCGAGGGTGCGCAGTGCCGCGGCGGGGGTGTCGGCAGGGACCTCGAGCCGGAAGGCATGTATCGGCTCGCAGACGTGGGTGCCGGCGCGGGCGAGGGCACTCATCAGGACCAGCGGGGTGAGGTTGCGGAAGTCGCCGGCCGTGCTCGACATGCTCTTGTCGAAGACGCCGTGCGCGTGGCTCTGCCGCGCCCAGTAGCCGGAGTGCGTCATGGTCACCGTGCAGTCGGTGACCTGCCAGCCGTGCAGGCCCTGGGTGAGCGTGTCGTGCACCGTCTCCTCGACCGCCCGGACGAACGCGTACGGCAGCGAACCGAGCTCAACCGCGAGCTCGAACCGTACACCGGTGTCGAGTGCGGCCGGCTCGACCCGTAGCCCGACGGTCGCGAGGAACGGGTTGCTGTCCGTGCCGATGGCCTCGACGGCCGAGCTGGTACCGACCGGGCGTTCGATGCACAGCGTGGTCGTCTCGCGGAAGTTGACGGCGATGCCGAAGTCGTCGGCCAGCGTCGCCTCGATGACCTGCTTCAGCACCTCGCCGTAGAGCGGGACGGAGATCTCCCGCCTGGTGTCGTCCTGCCGCACGTCGATCAGCGGGTCCTGCTCGGCGAGCCGGGTGAGCGCGGCGTGCAGCACCCGGCGCTCCGCCGGGTCGCGCGGACTGATGACCGTCTCCAGGCTCGGCGGGCCGAAGAAGTGCTCCGTGCCGGCCGCGTCCGCGGTGCCGACGTGGTCACCGATGCGGACCGTGTCGAGACCGGTGACCGTGCCGATCTGCCCGGCGGTCAGCGTCGTGCTCCACCGATGCGAACCGCGGGCGAACACACGGATCCCCGTGACCCTCGGCTCCTGGTCGCCGAGCCGCACCCGGTCGCGCAGCCGCAGCGTGCCGGACGTCATGCGTACGTACGCGATCCGCTCGTCGGCGGGCCCGCGGTCGATCTTGAACACGGTGCCTGCGACCGGCCCGTCGGGCTCGCCTGCGGTCGGCGGCAGCAGAGTGCGGAGACCGGAGACCAACTCGTCGACACCTGCTCCCGTGATCGCCGACCCGGCGAACACCGGGTGCACGCATGCGCGCACCGTCTGCCGCACCAGCTCGTCACGCAGGCGCGGAGGAGGCAGCGAGCTGTCGTCGGCGAGATATGCGGCGAGCAGCTCGTCGTCGTTGTCGACGAGCAATTCGAGCAGCGCTGCCGTGTGGTCGCTCTCGGCGCCGGCATACGGCCGGAAGCGTGCGTCCTTCGTGCCCGCCCCGCTGGTCGTCCCCATGGCAACGACCGCGGGCGTGAGCCGGTCGGCCATGTCGGTTAGCACGTCGGCCGGCCGGGCGCCCGTGCGGTCGATCTTGTTCACGAAGATCAGCGTCGGCACCCGCAACCGCCGCAGTGCACGCATCAGCACCCTGGTCTGGGCCTGTACGCCTTCCACGGCCGAGACGACGAGCACGGCCGCGTCGAGCACGGTCAGCACCCGTCCCACCTCGGCGACGAAGTCGGGATGCCCGGGGGTGTCGATCAGGTTGATGGTGCGGCCGCCGATGTCGAACGACACGACGGCGGACTTGATGGTGATGCCGCGCTGCCGTTCCAGGTCGAGCGAGTCGGTCTGGGTGCTACCGTCGTCGACGCTGCCGATCTCGTCGATGACGCCTGCCGTGAACAGCAGGCGTTCCGTGAGGCTGGTCTTACCGGCGTTTACATGCGCCAGGATCCCCAAGTTGAGCGTGTGCATGGAGCGTCATGTCCTCGACGTAGGTGTCTGTGGGTCGCGGAATGGACATGAACGCTCGCCGCATTGCCTCTCCTCGGTTAGCTACGGACGACGAGTGAGTACAACACACCACGGAACCGCCCGCCACCGATTTATCCCAGGCGGTCGTGCCGGAACGGGGCGAGCTCCGGGCTGGCTGCGCCGCCCACTATCTCCGGGCCGAGCAGCTCGGCGATCCGTAGGCAGAGGGTCGCGGCGCTGTGCGTGACGGCGAAGTGGAAGTTCTCGATGCCCGCCGACCTGCCGAGCACGGGCAGCCCGTCCGCGGGCATGGGACGGGTCCCAACCCGAACCGACTCCACCGCGGCTCCGTCGATCGCGGGGTAGAGCTCGGCCGCGTCGGCGAGGAGCCGTTCCGCCGTCCCGGGTGCGACGTCCCAGCCACCGTCCGGCCGCTGGCGGGCAGCACCGTCCGCCGCCTCGCTGTGGAGCAGCAGGCGTCCACCACCGTCGGGACGCAGCTGCACGCGCGGACCGTGGATCACGCGCCCCACGGCCACGGCGACCGGCTCGACGTACGTCAGCACGCCCTGGGTGTTGCGCATCGGCAGTTCGAGGCCGGCGAGCGCCGCGACGGCGGCCGCCTCCGGCCCGGCACAGTCGACCACCTGGTCGGCCGCGAACGACGCCCCGGACGCTGTAGTCACCCCGGCCACCGCGGCGCCGTCGAACGTGCAGCCCGTCACCGCGTCGTTGGTCACCACCCGGGCGCCACGCGCACGTGCCAGGTCGAGCAGGGTGCCGACCAGCCGGGTCGGCTCGATCCATCCCTCTTCCGGGTAGTACGCGATGCCGTCGTCAGAGAGTTGGTCCGCCGCGAGCGACGGTTCGAGCGTCAGGGCCTGTGCCCGGTCGAGCAGGGCGACGGGATAGTGATAGCGGCGCAGCCGGTCGACCTTGGCGTGCAGCGCGGCCTCGCCTGCCGCGGTGTCCGTCCACTCCAGGTTGCCGCCGGCGTGGTACCAGCTCGCGGCGGGCAGCTCGGCGGCGAGCCTGCGGTGCGCGAGCATGCCGCCGACGTTGAGGTCGTGGTACTCGCGTGGCTCCTTCGAGTTGGCGTTCGTCCACGAGAACGTCGCGTTCGACGTGCCGCCAGCCGGCCGGCCCGAGTCGATCAAGGTGACGCCAGCGCCGAGGCGACCGAGCTCAGCGGCGAGAGCGGAACCGACTACGCCGGCACCGATGACGACCACACGAGTGGACATGGGTACCTCGTCTCCCGTTGGTGACAGTTGCCGTTCCCACCTCATCAGGTGGCAGGGACACGGGCACGCGCGGCGGTCACTGTCGGTGGTGCGTACAAGGCCCTGCCTGGTCGACATGGTCGGCCGCCGCGGGGTGGTACAACGAAGTGTCGACACCCTTGTTAGTTGACCTAAGTAACACGTACTATCCGATCCGCACGCTAGGTGTCGACACTTGGCTGCCCGTGGCGCAGCTATCCCCGATCACAGTGCAGTGAGGAAGGTATCGACATGTCGTATCGGAACGGGGTTACGCGTTTGGGGCACGCCCTCGGGGTCGGCCTCGCGTTGTCGGCTCTCGTACTCACGACGGCCGGCTGCGGTGGTGGCGGTGGGGCGTCGTCGGAGATGAGCAAGGAAGAGTGCGAGAAGTACCCGGAGAAGGAGGTCGAGCTGGTCATCGGCCGCTCTCCGGGTGGCGGCTACGACGAGTACGGCCGGTTCCTCGCACCGCTGCTGAAGAAGCGGCTCGGCACGAACATCGTGGTGAAGAACGAGGACGGCGCCGGTGGCCGGGTGGCGGCCAGCCAGGTCTACGGGGCCGATCCCGATGGCTACACGATCCACATCACCGAGCCCAACGGTCTCGCGGCGCTGCAGGTAGTCCAGGAAGTGGACTACGACCTGCCGAAGTACACCCATCTCGGCCTGGTCAACAACCGGCCGAGCACGTTCGCGGTGTCCACCAAGTCCGACATCAAGACCTTCGACGACCTGGTCGAGGCCGGTAAGAAGAAGAAGAAGCTGAAGTTCGCGAACGCCGGGTTGACCAGCCCCAACTTCATCAACGGTCTCATCGCTTCCGAGCAGGCGGGTATCAAGCTCACCTCGGTGCCGCACGAAGGGAGCTCGGAGGCGATCACGTCGCTCGTACGGGGCGACACCGACTTCACGGTCTTCTCCGGTGACTCGATCGCAGAAGCGGTCGACGCAGGCGAGGTACGGGCGCTCGCGCAGTTCGGCTCGGAACCGCTGGACATGCTCGGTGACACGCCGATGGCGGAGGACGTCGGGCTCGGTGACCTCGCCGGTAAGCTCACCACCGACCTGATCTTCGTCGCGCCGCCGGATCTTCCCTCCTGTGTGCAGAAGAAGCTGACCAAGGCCGTGCAGGGCGCGTTGAACAGCGACGAGTTCGCTGCGTTCGGGGAGAAGGGCAGGATCGTCCAACCGGGCACTCCGGCGCAGCAGCGGAAGCTCATCAAGCAGTCGGTCTCCTTCTACAAGCAGCACGCGGACACCTATCGGAAGTACCTCACCCGCTGAGGAAGCGGGTGATCGGCGAGGAGTGGGATCGTTGATGATCGAGGCCATCCAGAGCGCTCTCGAGACGCTGCTGTCGTGGCCGAACATCTTGATCCCGCTCCTCGGGACGGTCCTCGGCCTCGTGGTCGGGGCGATGCCCGGCCTGGGTGCCGCAGCCGGCATCGCGTTGGTCATCCCGCTGACCTACGCGTGGGCGCCGGAACAGGCGTTCCTGCTGATGGCGTCGATGATCGGTGGTACGGCGTTCGCCGGTTCGATCACGGCGATCCTCATCAACACGCCGGGTGAGTCGGCGAACGCGTCCACCCTGCTCGACGGCTATCCGTTGGCGAAGAAGGGCGAGGCCTCGACTGCGCTGTCGGTGTCGGCCACCGCCTCGGCACTCGGTGCCATCTTCGGGCTCGCGGTGTTCGTGAGCGTGCTGCCGCTCAGCCGCCAGCTGATCCTGCAGTTCTCGTACCCCGAGACCTTCATGGTCGCCGTGGTCGGGTTGTTCATCATCGCGTTGATCTCGCGGGGCTCGCTCATCAAGGGGCTCGTCGCAGGCGGTCTCGGTTTCCTGCTGTCGTTCGTCGGCCGCGACCTGCTCACCGGCGAGACCAGGTTCACCTTCGACATCCTGTTCCTCGAGGACGGCCTGGACTTCGTAGCGGTGCTGATCGGGCTGTTCGCGTTGAGCGAGGCCATGTCGCTGCTGCTCGAACCCAACCGGCCGCCGGAAGAGCGCAAGCTCGGCGCTAGGGCGCACTGGGCGCAGATACGCAAGGGTGTCGGGCTGTGCCTCCGATATCCGCGCATCCTGTTGCAGAGCAGCGTGATCGGCACGATCTGCGGCATCATTCCGGGTGTCGGCGGTTCGATCGCCGGGTTCATGTCGTACGCGGCGGCCAAGCAGAGCGCGAAGGACGGCGAGAAGTTCGGCACCGGCGACCCGCGCGGCGTGCTGGCGTCGGAGGCTGCCATCGACGCCAAGGACGGCGGCGCACTGTTGCCCACCATCGCGCTGGGACTGCCGGGCAGCGCGGTATGGGCGGTGGTTCTCGGCGCGTTCCTCGTGCACGGCATCGCACCGGGCAGAGAGATGCTGACCGACCACCTGGACGTCGTGTTCCTCATCATCTTCGGTCTGTTGATCTCGAACATCCTGACGTCGGTCATCGGGTTGTTGTTGAGCCGGGTGCTGGCGCCGGTCGCGCGGATGCCCGGCGTCTACGTCGCGCCGGTGATCTTTGTGATCAGCATGGTGGGTGCCTACAGCATCGGTCAGCGCAGCGGCGACATCCTCGTCGCGACGCTGGCCGGCGTGCTGGGCTTCGTGTTGAAGAAGTACGGCTTCAGCCTGGTGCCCGTGGTGATCGGCCTCATCCTCGGCCGGATGGTCGAGCAGGCGTTCGGCCAGACGGCACTCACCATGGGCCTCGGCGCGTTCTTCACGCGCCCGTTCAGCCTGGCGATCCTGGCGGTCGGCGTGCTGCTCTTCGTGGTTCCCCTCATCCGGGAGCGGTTGGCGAAGAAGCGCGGACCGCAGTCGCGGGAGAAGGTGTCGTCGTGAACGCACCGGAACGGCTGGCGACGGTGGCGGCCAATCGGCCGCGGTGGCTCACGGGCGCGGTGGTCGTCGACGTCGTCCTCATCGTGTTCCTGTCGTACCTGCTGTACGAGACGACACAGCTGTTCGGCGGAGCGCGAAGGTTCCCCATCGTCACGCTGCCTGTGACCATCGGGCTGCTGGTGCTGGATCTCGTACTCACCCTCGTCCCTTCACTGCGCCGCCGGCTGGGGTTCGTCGAGCGCGACTACATCAAGGTCGCGCCTGCCGGCTCCGCATCAGCGGACGGTGAAGCTGAGCAGCAGGCGGGTGCGCGGCAGCGGGTGCTGAGTCCGTGGCTCGTGCTGCTCTGGCTGCTGGCTCTCGGGCTCGGCATGTACTTCCTCGGCTACGCGATCATGACGCCCGTGTTCCTGGTTGCGTTCTTCCTCTGGGTACGGGTGCCGTTGAAGGTGGCGGCGGGTATCACCATCGTCATGTCTGCGCTCAACTACCTCGTCTTCTACCAGCTGCTGGGGTACGGGTGACCGAGCGATGCCGGCGACCGTGGGAGACGTACGTACCGACCGCGGAGCTGGAAGACCTGGCGGCCGCCGGTTTCGGCGCGCGTCAGGGAGCCGGCCTGCGTCCTTGCCGGGTGATCGTCGACGTCGTCATGTCGTTCCTCGGTCCTCGCCCGGGCAGCGCCGACCCGCCGTCGGTGATGGGGTGCGGGGAGATGGGATGGGCCCGCCTGCCGGTGATCGTGGATCTCGTCGAGACCATGCGCGCGGACGCCGTTCCTGTGGTGTTCACGCGCGGCGACCCGACGGACAAGGCGTTCTGCGGCGGTTCGATCAAGCGCACGAGCGACGCCGGGCTTGCGCGGCGGGTACACGAGGCGCCGTTCCCGCCCGAGTTGGTGCCACGCGACGACGAGTACGTGTTGGCCAAGCCGAAGGCGAGCGCGTTCTTCGGCACACCGCTGGTGTCGTATCTCGTCCGTACGGGTGTCGACACACTCGTACTGGCCGGCGCGACGACGTCCGGGTGCGTACGGGCGACGGCGGTGGACGCCGCGTCGCACAACTTCCGGGTCGCCGTCGTAGAGGACGCGTGCTTCGACAGGTCGGCGTTCGCGCATGCGGCCAACCTCTTCGACATCGACCTGAAGTACGGCGACGTGGTCGGCAGCGGCGAGGCGCTGACGTGGGCGACGACGCCGTCAGCCGTGGCCCGAGAGCGGGTTCCTGAGCGTGCCGACGAGCTCGAGTGAGTTCACCGGGTCCTGTAGGTCGAGCATCTGCTGGTTGTCCCTGAGCTGCAGCCGGTTGAGGCAGCACAGCGGGAACTCCTCGGCGAAGAGGTCGTACTTGGCGAACCTGTCCGCCAGCTGCGGCATCGACCGCTGGTAGTCGCGGATGCAGTCGGCGGCGATGTGCCACAGGTCGTCCAGCGGCAGGGTGTCGTCGGAGCTGAGCGTGGCGTTGAGGAAGCGCAGGAAGCAGTCCACGACGTCGGTGAAGATCGACAGCGTGCGCAGCTCGTCGGCCATCTCCACCCGTACGCGCTCGGCCTCGGGCGGCAGCGGGATGTCCGGGTCGCAGACCCCGATCTCTTCCGCGATGTCCTTGACGAAGACCCGCAACGGGACGTTGCGCTCGTCGAGCACGAGGATGACGTTCTCGCCGTGTGGTATGAACACCAGCCCATAGGCGTAGAAGCAGTGCACGAGGGGAGTGAGGTACGCGTCGAGGTAACGACGGACCCACTCGTGCGGGGAGAGCCCGGAGTCGGCGATGAATGCGCCTGCGACCGAGCGGCCGGTCTCGTCGGTGTGCAGCAGTGCGGCCATGGTCGCCAGGTGCTCACCCGGCCGTAGCTTCGGCACCGGGCTCTCCCGCCACAGACCGGCGAACATCTTCAGGTAGGGCGAGCCCGGTTTGGCTGCCGCCTCGTAGTGCTCGCTGTGGTAGCCGACGGCCGCGACCTCCTTGAGCACGTCGAAGCCGGCGGTCCGCAGGAGCGGGTCGTTGTGGACGAGGGAGCCCACCCAGTCGTTGATCGCGGGGGTGGCCTGCATGTAGGCCGCGGAAAGGCCGCGCATGAAGCCCATGTTCAGCACGGAGAGCGCCGTCTTGACGTAGTGCCGGGTGGGGTCGCTGGCGTTGAAGAAGGTACGTACCGACTGCTGCGCCCGGTGCTCGTCGTCGCCGTGGCCGAGACAGACGATGTGCCTGCGCGCGATGTCGGCCGCGTAGGTCACGGCGAGCTTGTTCCACCACTGCCACGGGTGCACGGGTACCAGGCGGTACTCGTCGGGATCGAGCCCGAGGTCCGTCAGCGTGCGGTCGAACCGCCGCCGGGTGTCTGCGTCCAGCTCACTGGTCACCAGCTCCTCGTACGTCAGCTCGGCGGACAGCGTAACGGTGGTCTTCGTGTGTCTGGTCGCGAGCCAGATCAACCGGACGGGGGCGCCGGTCTCTGGCGCGTACGAGTGGTACTCGGCGATGTCGAAGCCCAGCCGCGCGTTGTTCGCGACGAAGCACGGGTGTCCTTCTGACATCGAGGACTCGATGGCCTGGAAGTCGGCTGCGGCCAGCTCTTCCGCGGTCGGTGGCTTCGTCGCGAGGTGATACGCGCGGCCGGCGAGGGTGCTGCTGAGCTCCTCCAGGTAGACGGGCAACAGCTCGTCGCCGAGGTTGAGGGTCTCGCGGAACTCCACGACGAAGTCGAGGACGTCCAACGGCAGCGGGCTGCCCGAGGCGCTGCGGGTGATGCTGTCCTGGTCGATCTGCCAGTGGTCGAGACTGAGGACCGACGCCGTGAACGAGTACTCCACAGCGCGGTCGTCGCTGACGAGCACGTACCTGTCGTCGCCTTGCGGCACGGGGGCGAGCAGCCGCTCGTGGGAGAACTCCGCCAGCGCCTTGCGTACCAGCAGCCGGTTGGCGACGCCCCAGTGCTCCTCGGTGAGATGGGCGACAGCTTCTCGCGGGTCGATGGTGTGGCTCACGATAGTGCGGCACCCCTTGCCTTGGTCGCTTCGTGGAAGTCGGTCCGGGTGCAGGTACTCAGCAGTGCCTGCTTCTCCGGGAGCGTGACGGTCTTCTCCACCCGGAAGCCGACGGCCGCGTTGAGTGCTTGGACCGCCTCGTTGCCGACGTCGGGTTCTACGACGATGCGTTCCGCGGTCGGGTCGGCGAAGAACATCTCGACGACGGTCGTGATGACCGCACGGGTGAACCCCGGTATCGGGTTGTCGGTCGGCGCGGTGAGGAAGTGCATACCGACGTCGCCCGGCTGCACCGGGTACGTCTCGCCGATCGGGTCATGGCTCGGGTCGTACCGCTCGACGAGGAAGCACGGCCGGTCGTCGAGGTGGCCGAGGAACGCCTCGTGGGTGGGGGCGTCTGCGATGGCGCGGTACTGCTGCGCGACCTCGTGCACGGTCCAGCCCTGCATCAGCCAGAACCTGGCCTTCTGGTGCGTGACCCAGCCATGCAGCAGTGTCGCGTCGGTCGCCGGGTCCACCTGGCGCAGGGCGAAGCTGCCCAGCGCGGGGTCGGTACGGGTGAAGACGGGGTCGGTCACAGGGATGCCTCCGCTACGTGTCGCGTGGGTGCCGGCGCACCGAACTCCTGGAATGCGATGGACTCCTCGATGGGGTAGTGGTCGCGGCCGAGCAGCTCACGGATGATGTACGAGTTGCGGTACGCGGCCATGCCGAGGTCAGGCGCGACGAAACCGTGGGTGTGCAGCTCGGCGTTCTGCACGAAGACCTCGCGGCCGGTGACGTCCACGCTGTAGTTGCGCCGCACGTCGAACCGGCCCCTGGCGTCCCAACGGAGTCGCTCCGCGACCGGCGCAAGGAACTTCGGCGGCTGGTAGCGGTAACCGGTCGCGAGGACCAGCCCGGCCGTCGTGACGCTGAAGTCGCGTTGCTGTTCGACGTTGCGCGCCTCGAGTTCGTAGCGCTGGCGGGTCTCGTCGAATGCTGCACCGGTGACCTCCGTGTTGGTCAGCAACCGGGTACGGCATGCGCCGCGCAGGTTCTTCGTGTAGAGCAGGTCGAAGATGTCGTTGATCAGGGAGCTGTCGATGCCCTTGTAGAGCCCGTTCTGCGACGCCACCAGGTGGTCGCGAGTGCTGGCGGGCAGGGCGTGGAAGTAGTCGGTGTACTCGGGTGAGGTCATCTCCAGGGTCAGCTTGGTGTACTCGAGCGGGAAGAACCTGGCCGACCGGGTCAGCCAGGTCAGCTCGTATTCGTGGGCGTCGATGTCCTGCAGCAGGTCGTAGTAGATCTCCGCGGCGCTCTGTCCGCTGCCCACCACGACGATGCTGTCGCGTGCCTGCAGCGAGGGTTTGACGTCGAGGTAGCCGGAGCTGTGTACGGCGTCGGCCGGCAGGCCGCGGCACGGCTCGGGAACGTACGGCGGCGTGCCCGTACCCAGCACGAGTCGCCGTGCCTGGTAGATCTCCCGCTCGCCGGTCGACGTCTCGATCGCGTGCACGCGGTAGCAGCCCTCGGCCGCGTCGTACTCGACCGTGTCGACGTGCCGGCCGAAGCGCAGTGTGCTGAGCTGTCCTGCCGCCCAGCGGCAGTAGTCGTTGTACTCCGTTCGTAGCGGGAAGAAGCTCTCCCTGATGTAGAACGAGTAGATGCGGCCGCACTGCTTGAGGTAGTTCAGGAACGAGAACGGCGACGTGGGGTCGGCCAACGTCACCAGGTCTGCCATGAACGGGGTCTGGAGCGTGCTGGTCTCGAGCAGCATGCCCGGATGCCAGTCGAACTCCGGCTTGCGGTCGAGGAAGACTCCGTCGAGCTCGGCGATCGGCTCGGTGAGGCAGGCGAGACCGAGGTTGAACGGTCCGAGTCCGATGCCGATGAAGTCACGGGTGGTGGGCATGGGGTTTCCCGTCCGGTAGGTCAGCTGGCTTGGCGCTCGTCGGTGTCGGTGAGGAAGACCTCGGCGACGTCGGCGATCCGGTCGAGTACGTCGGCGATCTCGTCCGGCGTGGTGCGCGGGTTGAGCAGCGTGAACTTCAGGTACTGGCGGTCGCCGACCCTGGTGCCGGCGATGACTGCCTCACCACTGGCGAACAGCGCGTTCCTGATGTGCTGGTTGAGCTCGTCGCAGCGGCTGGCACTGACCCCCGCGGCGACATACCGGAAGACAAGCGTGCTCAGCTGCGGCCGGGTGACCACCTCGAAGCGCGGGTCGGCGGCGAGCAGCTGCCAGGTCCGCTCGGCGAGGTCGACCACGCCGTCGAACATCTCGCCGATGCCTTCCGCGCCGACGATCCGCAACGTGAGCCACAGTTTCAGCGCGTCGAAGCGCCTGGTGGTCTGCAGGCTCTTGTCCACCTGGTTCGGTATGCTATTGGCCGCGCTCTCTGCCGGGTTGAGGTAGTCCGCGTGGTGCGTCACGTGCCGCAGCGTGGCGCGGTCGCGTACGAGCACCGCGCTCGAGCTGACCGGCTGGAAGAACGACTTGTGGTAGTCGACGGTCACCGAGTCGGCCCGTTCCACGCCGCGGAGCAGCTCGCGCCGCCGCGACACCAGCAATCCGCACCCGTACGCGGCATCGACGTGCAGCCACACCTGGGCTGCCGCGCAGATCTCCGCGATCTCGGGAAGTGGGTCGATGCTGCCGTAGTCGGTGGTGCCGGCAGTGGCGACGACGGCCATCGGCACCAACCCGGCCGCGCGACACGCGTCCAGCTCGGCGGCGAGCGCGACGCTGCGCATGCGCCGGTCGGCGTCGCACGGCACGGCCACCACCGCGCTCTCGTCGAGCCCGAGCAGTGCTGCGGCCTTGACGATGCTGAAGTGGCTCGCGGTGGAGGCGAAGATGCGCAGCCGGTCGGCGGTCGCCGCACCTTCGCCGAGCCGGTGGCGGGCCTCGTTCCTGGCGATCAGCAGCGCCTGCAGGTTGGACTGGGTGCCCCCGCTGGTGAACACGCCGTCCGCCCGGCAGCCGAGGCCGACGCGCTGCGCCGTCCAGTCGACCAGCCGGCGTTCGATGAGGGTGGCGCCGGCGCTCTGGTCCCAGGTGTCCAGCGACGAGTTGACCGAGGACAGGATCGCCTCGCCGAGCAGTGCGGGGATGGTGATGGGGCAGTTCAGGTGGCCGAGATAGCGCGGGTGGTGGAAGTACACCGCGTCGCGCAGGTAGATGCGGTGCAGCTCGTCGAGTGCCTGGGTCAGGTCGCGGATCGGTCGGTCCAGGTCGATGCCGGCGATCACCGGTTCCAGGTCGCCCGGCGTGGCGCCGGTCGTCGGCCGGTCGACCGCGGCGAGGTGGTCGGCGACGTACTCGATGCCGCGGATCACCGTACGCCGGTAGTCGTCGACGGTGTCCGTGGCCAGCAGGTGCCTGCTGTGCTCGAGCGGTGGTGGTTCAGGCGACGTGGGGATGTCGAACGGGATGTCCGGCAGCGTCAAGACCTGGCCTCCTACCAAGTTGTGCTTAGGTTAGCCTAAGCTAAATTACACAACTCGCGCCGCGAAGAACACCCCGCGTGACATCTGCCACGCGAAACTGCGGAGAGCTACTCGGTGAGCCCGGACTGGTAGGCGAAGACGACGAGCTGGGCGCGATCGCGTGCGCCGAGCTTCACCATCGCGCGGCTGACGTGGGTGCGCGCGGTGGCCGGACTGACCACGAGCCGTTCGGCGATCTCGTGGTTGTTCAGCCCCTCGCCGACCAGCGCGACGATCTCCAGCTCCCGCTCGGTCAGCGTGCCCAGCTGCGGGTGCGGCTTCGCCGGGCGGCTGGAGCGGGTGGTGAACTCGCTGATGACCTTCCGGGTGATCGACGGGGACAGCAGGGCGCCGCCCTCGGCCACCAGGTGGATCGCGTGCAGCAGCTCGGCGGGCTTGGTGTCCTTGAGCAGGAACCCGCTCGCGCCGTGCCGCAGCGCCTCGAACACGTACTCGTCGCGTTCGAACGTGGTGAGCACGATGATCTTCGTGTCGCCGAGCGCGGTGTCGGTCGTGATCCGTCTGGTGGCCTCGAGCCCGTCCACGCCCGGCATCCGGATGTCCATCAGCACGACGTCCGGCCGGTGCGACCTGACCGCCTCGACGGCGTCCAGCCCGTCGACCGCCTCGCCGGCGAACTCCAGGCCGTCCTCGCTCTCGATCAGGGTGCGCAGGCCGAGTCGCACGACATCCTGGTCGTCGACGACCAGCACCTTGATCATGGGTGTTCTCCCGTCGGGATGGTGGCGTGCACCTCGAACCCGCCGGTTGCCGTGGCGCCGGCGGAGAACTCGCCGCCGAGCGCCGTCACCCGCTGCCGCATCCCCGTGATGCCGAGCCCCCGTCGGCCGTTGGCGTCGGCGGGTTCGGCCGGCCGGTCGGTGAGCGGGTTCGCGACCGCGATGATCACCGCGTCAGTGTCGTACTCGACGCGTACCGACGCAACCTTGGCGCCGCTGTGTCTGAGCACGTTGGTCAGCGCTTCCTGCACTACGCGGTAGCCGGCGAGGTCGACCGCGGCCGACAGCTTCCGCGGCTGCCCGGTCTTCTCCAGGTGTACGTCCAGGCCGGCTGTGCCCATCCGCTGGGTCAGCTCGTCGAGCCGGTCGAGGCCGGGACTCGGGGTGCGGTCCTGCTCGGCGTCCGACTGCCGCACCACGGCGAGCGTCGCCCGCAGCTCCTCGAGCGCCTCCGCACTCGTCCTGCTGATGGTGGTGAGCGCCTGCTCGGCCTGCTCCGGCTTCTTCGCCAGCAGGTGCAGCCCGACATCGGCCTGCATCTTGATGGCGGCGAGGCCGTGGCCGACCACGTCGTGCACCTCCTGTGCGACCCGCAGCCGCTCGTCGTAGACGTGCTCACGGATCTGCTCGGCGCGGTCACGTGCCGCCGACTCCCGGTTGAACCGCACGGCGACGCCGGCGGCGAACGGCACCGCGATCCACGCCGAGCCCGGGGCGAGCGACAGCAAGCCGGGCGCCGCGCCCTCGTGCACGAGCACGTGGACGAGCAGCACGGGCAGGGCGGCCAGCGAGGCCGGCACCGAACGGGACAGCGGCAGCTGCCTGGCCACCGTGTACACGGTGATGGCCCCGGTCAGCATGATGAACGCGTAGGGGTAGCCGAGGGTGAGGTACGTGGACGTCAGCAGGATGGTCGCGGCCATGACGGGCAGCGGCCAGGTCCGGCGGAAGACCAGCAGCACGCCGCTCGTCGCGGCGAGCGCGTACGCGAGTGCGTCGACCGGCCGGTCGGCCGGCGAGGCGATGTCGGTGAAGTGGGTGCTCACCAGGGCGAGGAGCGTGACCGCGGCGGCGAGCACGATGTCGCCGGTGCGTGGCCTTGGCACTCTCATCGATCCCCACCTGCCGTTCCGGGTCGCCCACGACGTAGCCAACCACCCAAGCATGCCGGGCGGACGCGGTGCTCGCGTCCGCCCGGAGGCGGCACCCGGTGTACGTCCGTCGACGTACCGCGGGGCCTCGGTCACCTGGTGACCAGCTTTGCGCCCAGTGCGCGCGCCGCGACCACGAGGCCGGCGGCGATCAGCACGATGTCCTTGAAGACGTACTGCGCTTCCAGGGTGGGTGCGCCGGGGAACAGGTCGCCGAAGAACAGCACCAGCGGTGACATGATCCCGACGAACGCCGCGCCCAGGGTCAGCAGCCCGACCTTCACCAGCTTGCCGGTGATCATCGTGACGCCGATGAAGCACTCCATCACCGCGGTGATGATCATCGCCGCCTGTGCGGACACCAGGTCGAACGACATCGTCTGCAGGGTCCGGACGACGAGCTCCTCGGCGGGGCTCGCGCCTGGGATGAACTTGAGTGCGCCGAACGCCAGGAAGACCACGCCGAGGCTGATCCTGAGGATGTCGATGCTGTGCGCAGCCAACAGCTCGGTCGCCCGGTGCAGCATCCGGTCCACGACCGGGTGGCTGAGCCGGGGGGCTCGCGGCTTGCTGATGATGGTGTCGTTCGTACTCATGGTGTGCGCTCCAGTCGAGTTGTCGTTGCTCGACTCAGAGTCGCTGGATTCGGCGCTGCTGCCGTCCGCCTGCGGACGGCACCTGGGCTACGGTGTTCCGCGCATGCCTGGGTGGCCCTCGTCGGCTCGTGGACGTAGCCAGCTGCCACGCCGGACGTAGTGCGCTACTGGTGGTGTGTCGACCGGATGTGCTCGAAGATCAGGTTCGTCTCGGTGTTGGCGACGTCCGGGTCGCCGCTGAGGTTGATGACGACGAAGTCGCGTAGGTCGTGCGTCGTGGCGGCGGCGAGGTGGATGTAGAAGTCCATCGGGCCGGCGAGGAAGAAGACGTTCAGTACGTCGGGGAGCGCGGCGACGCGTGCGGCGAACTGGCTGATGTGGCCGCGCGCGTGCGCCTGCAGGCGGACGGCGATCATCGCCTGGATCGGGCGGCCGAGCGCGACCGGGTCGATGTCGGCGTGGTACCCGCGGATCACCCCTCGCTCGCGGAGCGCCCGGACCCGGCCGAGGCAGGTCGACGGTGCGATGCCGACGTGCTCGGCGAGGGTGTTGTTGGGGATCCTCGCGTCCCTGGCGAGGTGCTTGAGTATCCGGTGGTCGATGTCGTCGAGACGGTCGGCGGCCGGATGAATATTCTTCGGCCGGTTGGCGTGCGGCGCAGATCCACTCGAACTATCTGTCATATACGCGAGTCTAGCTCGAATCTTCGTCAGGACACTAGCGCATTCCCTTGCAATGATTCATCATGCAAGGGAGATTGATCTTGCTCCGGGAGGAAACTGTGCAGGTCGGTGTGCCCACTGAGGTGAAGGACCACGAGTACCGCGTCGCCATCACGCCGGCGGGCGTGCAGGAGCTGACCGGGCACGGGCACCAGGTGTTCGTCCAGCCCGGCGCCGGCCTGGGGTCCTCGATCTCCGACGCGGAGTACCAGGCCGCCGGAGCGCGGATCCTCGCCACCGCCGACGACGTATGGGACGCCGCCGAGCTGGTGCTCAAGGTGAAGGAGCCGGTCGCGATCGAGTACGACCGGCTGCGCAAGGACCAGCTGCTGTTCACCTACCTGCATCTTGCGGCGTCGCGGGAGTGCACCGACGCGCTGCTCGCCGCCGGTACCACTTCCATCGCGTACGAGACGGTGCAGCTGCCCGACGGGTCGCTGCCGTTGCTCGCGCCGATGTCCGAGGTGGCGGGCCGGCTCGCGACCCAGGTGGGCGCGTACCACCTGATGAAGTTCAGCGGTGGCCGCGGTGCGCTGCTCGGGGGCGTGCCAGGCGTACATGCCGCCAAGGTCGTGATCATCGGTGCGGGCGTGTCGGGTCAGAACGCCGCCACCATCGCGGTGGGGATGCAGGCCGACGTGGAGGTGCTCGACCGCAACGTGGCGAAGCTGCGTGAGGTGGACGCCAGGTACCGCGGGCAGGTCCAGACGGTGACGTCGAACAGCTTCGAGCTCGAGCGCGCCGTCCTCGGCGCCGACCTGGTGATCGGCGCGGTGCTGATCCCGGGGGCGAAGGCGCCGACCCTGGTGAGCAACGAGCTGGTCAGCAGGATGAAGCCGGGCTCGGTGCTGGTGGATATCTCCATCGACCAGGGCGGCTGCTTCGAGGACTCGCGCCCGACGACGCACACCGACCCGACGTACCAGGTGCACGACTCGGTCTTCTACTGCGTCGCGAACATGCCGGGCGCGGTGCCGCACACGTCGACGTACGCACTGACGAACGTGACGTTGCCGTACTGCGTGGAGCTAGCGAATCGTGGTTGGCGTGCGGCACTGCGTGACGACCCGGTGCTGGCCGCGGGCCTGAGTACGTTCGAGGGCGCGTTGACGAACGCCTCGGTGGCCGAGGCGCACGGCTACGAGTCGATAACGGTCGCCGAGTTGCTCGTCTGAACGGAGAATCACCGCAGCGACACGCCTACCTCTCGATCGCCGGATTCGGTTGCCACGGCAGATGTTTACGATGACACTAGGCATTCACGCCGTGCTGCCGGAGAGGGGTTGGGCGTGGCCGGGAATCACCAGTCGCACCCGGAGTCGCCGGTTCTGCCGAAGCTGCGCCTCGACCAGTTGTTGAACGAGCTCCAGGAACAGATCGGCAACGTGCTCGACGTCCGCGACCGGATGCACCAGTTGTTGGACGCCGTGGTGTCCGTCGGCAGCAACCTGGACCTACCCGAGGTCCTCGACCGGATCGTGCGCGCCGCCGTCGGTCTCGTGGATGCCAGCTACGGTGCCCTCGGCGTGCTGGACGAGGACGGCGAACGGCTCACCGAGTTCGTCTACCGCGGCATCGGCCCGGAAGAGGCCGACCAGATCGGGCACCTGCCGTGCGGGTACGGCATCCTCGGCGTACTGATCAGTGACCCGCGCCCACTGCGGATGCGCGACCTGAGCAAGCACCCTGAGTCGTACGGCTTCCCCGCGAACCACCCGCCGATGCGCAGCTTCCTCGGCGTGCCGGTCCGCGTCCACGGCAAGGTGTTCGGGAACCTCTACCTCACCGAGAAGAAGTCCGGCGACGAGTTCGACGAGCACGACGAGAGCGTGCTGACGGCGCTGGCCGCGGCGGCCGGTATCGCCGTCGACAACGCGCGCCTGTTCGAGCAGTCCAAGCTCGGGGCGGCCTGGCGTAGTGCGTCGTCGGAGGTCACCTCGGCGCTGCTCGCCGGCACCGGGACGTCCGAGGTGCTCGAGCTCATCGCGACGCAGGCCCGGCAGCTCGCGCAGGCACGGCTGGCGTTGGTGCTGCTGCCAGGCGACGACGAGACGACGTTGCAGGTGGCCACCACGGCGGGCAAGAGCGACGTCACGGTCGACCTCTCCAGCGTCGCCGTCCCGGTGAGCGGGACGACGATCGGCGAGGTCTACCGGAGCGGACAGCCGATGACCCTGGAGACGGCCGAGCATGCACCGAGCGGGGAGCTGTTCGGTCACGCCGAGGTGGGGCCCTGTGTGGTCGTGCCGTTGGGCGAGGTCGGCGATCCGGGGCGGGCGCGTGGCGTGTTGCTCATGTACAAGCGCGACGACGACCCGCCGTTCCGCGAGTCCGTGGTGGAGATGGTCTCCGCGTTCGCCGCCCAGACGGCGGTGGCGATCGAGCTCGCCGACCGGCGCAGGGACGCCGAGCGGCTGTCGCTGTACGACGACAGGGACCGGATCGCGCGAAACCTGCACGATCACGTGATCCAGCGGCTGTTCGCCATCGGGATGAACATCCAGAGCGCGACCAGGACGGTGGGCATGAACACCGACGCCACGGCCGGTCGGCTGAACCGCGCCGTGGACGACATCGACGCGACCATTCGCGAGATAAGGTCGACGATCTTCGCGCTGCAGCAGCACACGGAGGCCGAGATCGGGCTGCGTACGCGACTGCTCGGCGTGGTCACGGAGCAGTCGGCCGCCCTGGGCTTCGAACCTTCGATCACGTTCGACGGCCTCGTCGACACCGCGGTGCCGGCCGACGTCGCGGACCACGTCGTCGCCGTGCTGCGGGAGGCGCTGGCGAACGTCGCGAAGCACGCGCAGGCCACCACGGCGGTGGTGGTGCTTTCCGTAGGCGACGCCGTCCGCCTCGAGGTGCGCGACAACGGCGTCGGCCTCACGGAGAATGGGCGCCACAGCGGCCTGGCTAACCTCGCCGCCCGCGCCGACCGCCTCGGCGGCACGTTCGAGGTGCAGCGCGGCTCCGAGGGCGGCACCGAAATGCGATGGCAGGTCCCGCTGGAGCGCCAGTAGGCCAAACTCCGTGGGTGGCCGCCGGCTGCTGCCGGCGGCCACCCACGCCCCGAGTCACAGGGCCGGCGGCACGGCCCCCTAGCCGCCCGGCCCCGGTACACTCCACATTCAACGTTGCGTGCAAACTCCGGCACAGTGTCGATGGTCATCACGTGGCGAGGACCAAGGTCCTTCGGGAACTAGGGCCGTTCCCTGATCACGGCGACCGGGCACGGCGCATGGTGCACCAGCGCCTGGCTGACCGAGCCGAGCAGCAGCCCGCGGAAACCGCCGCGGCCACGGGAGCCGACGACGACCAGCTCCGCCCGCTCGGCCTGGTGCAGCAACGCGGGCGCCGACCTGGAGTGCTCGACGTGCATCCGGACGTCGACGCCTGGGTGCTTGTCGCGCCAGAGACCGAGCTGCTCGGTGAGCTCGCTGCGCACGGTCTGCTGCACCACCTCCGGGTCGTAGACGAGTGGCAGCATCTCCCCGGGACGCACCGAAGCGGGCGCCGTCCAGGTGTGCACCACCACCAGCGGCACGCCGCG